>JAGQPD010000976.1 GCA_020426865.1 Planctomycetales bacterium | reverse complement strand
GCAAGATGCGTGAAGCGGGGGTACCGGCGATCGATGCTCTCGTTGCTCTACTGAATGACAAGGAGCCGACAGTCCGCGAGCATGCTGCCGAGGCATTGGGGGATATCGGCCCGACGGCCAGTCGCGCCGCCGTGGCATTGATTGCCGCATTGGACGACGAGTACGTTAAGGTCCGACGAGATGCGGTTCGATCATTAGGCCAAATTGATCCCGATCGAACGATCGCCGTTCCGGCTATCGAAAAGATGCTGGAAGACCCCGAACAGATCGTACAAGATGCAGCTCGGCAGGCGTTGGAACGGCTCAATGCACCGGCACCATCGGTCGAGTAGTCCGGGAACGGGACTCACTCCTTCCACACGACGCTACGAACGGCTCGCTCAATTTGCTGACGTGCGTTGGGGTCGTCAAGGGAGTAGAGTCCAACGAAGCTGAAGACGCGCGCGCCTCGCCGAAATACGGTGACGTCTTTCCCCAACTGATTGTTATTTACGGTTCCTGCAAGGAGTAGATGAGTCGCTGTGATGCCTTGGAATTGAATCTCCTCGGGCCCCTCGATGATGTTCCATTCCGCAACGCCGAACGACGGAGCTCGATGATACGTCAGCAGATCGAGCAACGGCGAATCGTTCATGCAGTAGACCTCGAGCGATCCACCGGACGCAGAGGTCTGAAGTTGATAGCGAGCCAACAAAATCTCTTTTTCGAGTTCGCCGCGAGGCAACGCCGAGCTTGCCGTTTGCTGCCACATATCGGGCACTAAAAACCGCAGGCCAGCCGCGTCGTTCTGGTAGACTGGTCCATTACGTAAAGCCGGAGCCTGCGGTGGAGGATCGCCACAACCACACAGACACATAAGTGTCATGTTCAATAGGGATAAGGTCGACAGGGAATGCAACGACCGCCGATGGAGCATGCGTTCAAGGCCTAACCGCTTAACGAGCGTCTGAATCATTCGTTTCCTGGCCATTGCGAGTCGCCATCGCATGAAAAACCTCGAGGTCGATGTCACTGTGAAGCCCACGAGCCGAGGCGTCTGCATAAACGAACTGGACCACCGCAGTGTGGGGCGAAAAAAAGTCGTACGGCTCGCTGAAAGGGCTGTTCAAGGTGCGTTTGCCAACACGTGCCATCACCATCGACGGCGCCAACTCGGCCGTCGACGTGTAGACCGGCGCGCCAACTCGCGTCCGACACGTCCCCCCCGTCATGACACCGGCCCACGGAGATTGCGCCAAAATAGCCCCCCGCTCGCCAATCGCAATTGTCTTGCTCAACCCATCCGTAACCGACTTCAACGAATGTTGACTGTTCCTTTGGAACAGACCATTTCCATTGTCGGGGTCTGTGTTGATCAACCCGTATGAACCGAACATCGCGGTGTAGCTGTTGGTGGCGGCCTGTGCTACTTCCTTCCCCTTGTCGTCCAATACCGTATAGACGCCCGTATCCTGGTCAGATGGACAAACCAGGATATCGATGATCTGCGTTCGAATCGATGCATGCGCCGGATCGTCTACCGCGATCTGCCGATCCATTCGATTCGCCAATGCTGACTCCTCCATGTAGTCCAGCAAGAATGCGGCCCAGCCCCATCCCGGCCCCTGCTTTTCTGGCGGCTTGTTGCCAGGGATGGGAAACGGAGAGTCCCACAGCGCGATCAACGACGAATCGGATCGCCGAAACCTCGTCACGTAGCGGATATACCTCTCTCGCGTCACCATCGCAAGATCAGATGACGCAGTGGCAGACGCTGGCGATTGAATGAACCCCGCAGGAAACGAGCCTGTCGACTGCTCATGCAACTGCAACGCCAACCCTACCTGCCGCAAATGATTTAAGCAATTCGTCTTGCGGGCAGATTCGCGAGCAACATTGAGCGCGGGGAGAAGCAATCCGAGCAGCAGCCCCAGCACGGCAATGACCACGAGCAACTCCACAACTGTGAAGGCCCACCGCGATTGAACGCGGATGGCGTTCTGCGAAGTTTTGGCCACAAACGTATCCCCCAATCGAATTGTTGATCATAATGGGATTCGTGGGCTCGGAGCATCGCAACAACCCACAATCGCAACAACCCACAATCGCAGCGCCTCAGTATCGCAACGGGACGACAAAAAAACAACCTGATGCCATACGAGTCATTACTCAAGTCATTATTGTAACATTTACTTGCTGTTTCGCTCAACGTTTTTCTGGCAGTCCCGAGGTGTTCGAGGCATTGTTGTTTGCTGTTTTACCGATTATTCCTAGCCTACTAGGTTTGTTTTCTGTCATTCCCGCGTTACTAGGCGGGCTGATCGCCCTATGGACGGCCGGTGGACGATTGCCAGGCCGCTATCGAAGAGAGGACCGAGTTTGGCGTCGATTCTGGGTGCGTCAACTTCCTTCCCTTTTGGTGATGACGTCGCTTGTGGTGCTGGGGGGGTGGGCGACCGTGGGCCGAGCGGTTCGACTGATGACGCCCACCGTGGCAGGGATGTCGAGTGAGGACCAATGGCCGATGCCGCGGGGAAATCTGCAACGGACCGGGATGGTCGATCAATCGCGGCTACCGGCGAATGGCGATATCGGCATCTTATGGCGGTTTCGCCCACCCGGTACGACGTTCTACGGCGACGCCGCCGTACATGGTGACAACGTGTACGTTGTCGGTAGTCGCGGCGACACCGGAACGATCTATGCCGTGTCGAGAAACGGTGGCCAAGTTCGATGGTCGTGCCGTCCCGCTGGATACCGTGCCACTCTGTCGTCACCTGTCATTGCAAACGATACGCTCTTTGTCGGTGAGGGCCTACACTATACCCGTAACGCGAGGCTCGTCGCGGTGGCCCTGGCGGGCCCCCAAACAGGCCAAGTGCTGTGGACATTTCGTACCAATGGGCACATCGAATGTACCCCCACTATCGTGGATGATTGCATCTACTTTGCGGCCGGCGACGACGGTGTCTATTGTCTGCAAATATCGCCGACCGGTCGGCCGCCGGTACTTCGTTGGCATGCTAGGCCAGAGACCGTACCGGACGCCGACATTAGTGTGTCCGTGGCGAATGGATTGGTTTACGTTGGAACGGGGAATGGCGGTGAGTCGCTGGTCGTATTGGATGCGCAAAACGGCACTGAAGTCGCCCGTTGGCATGCGACGCTGCCCGTCCGAGCTCTGCCAGCCTTCAGCACCACACATCTTGCCATCTGCGCCGGAAGGGGAGACCTGAAGGTTCTCGGTTCGAACCCAGGAAGCTTGCTGCTACGAGAACGCGGACAGGTCGAACGCTCTCGTACTGACAACAACCCCAGTTGGACTTGGCAAGGCCAGTTGCCTGGCATAATGATGGGGGCACTCACCGTCTACCAAGAGACTTTCGTGGGCGGTTGTGCCGACGGATTCCTTCGGCGCTTTACGTCCAATGGCAACTGCATGGCACAGTGGGACAGCGGTGCTCCCATGGCCGGTTCGCTGGTTACAGACGGCCATGTGATCGTAGGACACAACCGTGACGGGCGCATGTTCGCGCTTGATGGCTCTGATCTCAGTCTGCTATGGAACGTTTCGCTCGGACCACCTGGCAACTATATCGCTTCTCCCGTGGCAGCCGACGGGCACTTGTTCATCGGAACCGATGCCGATGGGCTGCTGTGCATCGGACAGGTAGCTGGACGGGACCTGTGATGGAACGACAGGTTCTTAGCCATCGTTACGGCGATCCCCTGAAGGGGCTCGACGTCAATGACCTGGGCTCCAAAGGGTACGTTCTCTCGCGACTCGCTGCCGCACGATATCGCGTGCCCGACGGCTTCGTGCTAACCACGGCCGCGTGCCGTATGTGCCTGTCTGATTCGACGGCTATCGCTTCCCGCGTGCGCGCGGAAATCGACCGGGAAGTGGCCCGCCTTGAATCTTGCTGGGGCCGGAAGTTGGGGTCGGCCTCGTCACCATTGCTATTGGCAGTGCGCAGTGGTGCGCCCGTGTCGATGCCTGGACTGCTGCGGACCGTCCTGGGTGTCGGCGTACCGCACACGAATCTCGACCCACGCTGGGCGGCCGCACCGTTCGCAAACGCACAACAGCTGCTAAAGGAGACTTTGCCGGAATACTTCGAGCAACTCAATCGGCAAAACTCCGTAAGCCCCCAGATGCAACCGACAGACGATCCGATCTACGAAGCGAGGCAACAGTTGACATGCGCATTTCAGGCCGTGCTCCAATCTTGGCTGGCCCCTTCCGTCGTTGCTTATCGCCAAATACGAAAGATCGACGAGCACGTTGGCATGGCCGTCAACATACAAGTTTACGAGGACGTCACGACTGTCGGCGTTCTCTATACCCGCCATCCACACGACGATTCCGGGGAAAGAATGCTCGTCGAAGTCGCTCCGGCCCACGTCGGTGTCGTATCGGGAAGTGCCACACCACAGTCGTATGACTTGTGGCGGTCCGACCACACTTTCTCAGAAGAGAAGCGAAACGGGGCAACGTCTCAGCCAACTCTGCAACAATCGTACGGCCCACAATTGCACCGCAAACTGATCGACCTGGCGTCTGCCTTGGAAAAGGAGTCCCTGTGGAGCGAAAGGGGAACCGAACAGCAGGTACGGAATTCGGGACTCGATATCGAATGGGGCTGGAACGGGTTCGAGCTGATTGTGTTTCAAGTGCGCGAAGTGCAAATCGCGGAAGGTGCCGATGCCCAACCTGGCCCCTCGGCGACCATGAGGGAAGTGGAGGCGGAATGTTGTCCCGGGATCCTGTTGGTAAAACATAGCATTGCCGAATCCCTTGTACACCCCACACCCCTCACATGGTGTCTCGTACGAAAAATGTTTGCAGGTGATGGCGCCCTTGGGAATCTCTATCGCACCTTGGGGTACACACCACACAAATCTACGAAAGATGACGGTGGCTTGCGACTTGTCGCAGGACACATTTACGCAGACCCGGCCATCGTGGCGAAATTCTTCGACGGTGGCATTCCCATGACCTACGACTTGGACGAAGTTGCACGTGACTCGGAATCATTACATGCGGCACCGAAACACTTTGATCCCGATGCCTGTGGACCGTGGTTTCTGTTGGCTCTGCCCTGGCTGCTGCTTCGAACAGCGCGTGCCGCTTGGCTGGCAATGCCACGCGTAACAACCATTCAGGCTCGTCAACGTCACACACTCGAGAGATTTCATCGATGGTACATCGATCAGAGGCAACGGATCGCCGCGGCGCGGGAACCAATCGAGTTGACAAGGCAATTTACTGAAGTCACCCGCTATGTTACCGGTCCGCTGGCCGCCGAAACGCTGAGTTGGGGGGTGCACGCGGCAGTGGCAGCCTCTCGTTTGACGAAATGTCTTGAACGACTGCAAGCAGTCACGGGTCGGCCCGCGGGTAGTGTCGCGGAATTGCTCAAACGAGTTGTATCGTGGCCATTGGCACCCGATTCAGCAGCCGACCTGGTCGCTCGCGGCAGGATGATGCCCGACGCGTTTCTCCAACACTACGGCCACCGAGGTGAAAACGAATGGGAATTGTCCGCTACGACCTACGACCGCCATGATCTCGATCAACTTGCGTCCATTAACGCACCGAACAAGAGAGCCGCCGCGATCGGCGCCGATGACCGCGATAGCGACGTCTCGTTTGAAATCGACCAGCACGATCGTGCGTGGATACCTGCGCCCTGGAACAACGAGAGGATCGAGCGTTGGCTAGCCGAAGGCTGTGGCGAACAACGCCACGTCCGAACAAATCGGCTTCTCCGCCGTGCGGTGCAGCGAACGGTTGCGCTCGGGGCCGGTCGGGAGCTAGGGCGCGACGTATGGCTAAAAGGTTACCATGTCCTCCGACTAATCGCGCAACGTTTGGCGAAACTGTGTGAATTGGACTGTGGCCAGCCAGCGGATCTGTATTTCTTGATGCTGGAAGAAGTCGAAACGCTGTCAAGCGCCCCGCGACGGCCAGCATTGAAAGAATTGATCATCGAACGTCGTTCGAAATGGCAAAGCGAGTACGTGCGAGCGATGCCGGCCGTGATCGATGGGCGATCGCAATCAATGCAGCAAGATGCGATTGACGGTTCTGACAGCTTATCCGATGTTCCATTCGGCACTCAATCTTTCGAAGGGCAAGCATTATCCCCAGGGACAACCTTCGGCCGAGCGCTGCATATTCTCGACGTGCAAGACGGAAGATTTCGCAATGGGACCGCTACAAGCCAGGTTATCGTCATCGTCGAATCACTGGACACGTCACTGATTTCCATTTTGCCGCACGTGGCTGGCGTGATCGCCGAACGGGGCGGGTTATTGTCGCACGCGGCGGTAGTCGCCCGGCAATTAGGGATACCGATGGTGAGGATGCCGCATGCATCCGGTGCGATTCGGGACGGCGAGTCGATATGCATCAACGGCTCGCTGGGAACCGTCACTCGCAACGTGAATGTTCCCCCCGATCCGTAACGGAAACGGACACCCCCATCCTCGCTCTTCCAACGCCCATTCAATCCGCTGCGGGCCAATATCAGCAGTACGGCGAACAAAAACCATGCGAACTTCCACTGTGGCTCCGGCACATTATGGACGTTCGACGTATTCTCCAGTGGCGCCGCCGTACCGAGGTATCGTTGCCAGGCCAGAAAATCGACACCGTCCAGTCGATTCACGATATCAACGTTGGCGATCGCTTGTGTCCAGAATCCGAAATCGTTGACGTCGACATGATCGTCCTCGTTGAAATCACCGACCATCCGATCTGTGAGAATGGTCAAGCGATACTCTCCGGACTCCAAGTGCGCCCCTTCAAGTTGATAATCTCCGGTACCAGTACTCACCACATTGACGTCGCCAGTTGGCGTAGCCAAGCCGACGACTCGTGCTGGCACGCCGGCAAGCGAACTGAGACCACTGGTAAGCGGTGTCCCTTGTTCGTCCAACACGGTAACGACTCCGGACAATTCACCGGCCGACATTTCAGCAACGAACAGGGCGCCCGGGCGTAGCCCACGGAATCGCCAGTAATCCAGGTCGCCGGCGAACATTGGCAAATCGACGGTATTGTCGATGGTTACGTTGGCGGTCCCACCCGACCATGATGTATTCGTCCGATTGAGCAACGTAATCTCACCCGGAAGCAATTCGGGAAATTCGGAGAACGATTCGAGCAGGGAACCGTCGGAGCCGTGGATGTCGATCAGAAACTCGACAACCCCAAATTGTTCGTGACGCGCACCTGTGGCATCCGAGCGCCCGTCGAAATCAAAGTCGTCGTAACCGGTCAGTCCCAAGCGTAACGAGCCGTCGAATAGAATTGGAAGGCCAACCAACTCGCTTGCAGCACCATCACCTAAACTGCTGGCATCGTCATTGGCATGGGTCAGAATACCGCTGGCGTCAAAGGCTCCCAAAACAGTGTCCGGATACAGCGCCGAAAACAATGTGTCGGAAGCAAAGAAAACACCGCTTGGCAACACGGTGACGTTGGCATACGAATCGTTCGGTTCAGCGCCGGTGGCCGGACAAGTCCAGAATGCTCTCAGCAGAACCATGAACATCGCTGCGTGAAATTCGGATCGTCGATTTCGCAACATGATGAAGGTCTCCATCCGAGTGACCGGTGACGCACACGATCGAACGAAAAAGGACCAGAGCCGTGGGATCTTTCCATTGATCAGGCTCCCACGGCTATGAATGCAATAACTCCGACGTGCTTGGCTATTGCCCAAGTTCCGCGAAGGCGACGTCAACGGCGTATTCTGCCGCAGCGTCGTCCTTGGCTCGCAAGCGAACGTATATCTTCTCGCCGGCAGTAACCTGCACTTGCCCCGAGTTCCGTCCGTCGTTGGGGTCCGTTTCAAATAGTTTAGCACCCAAACGATTGGTGACCTGCAATTGAGCATGTTCGCCATTGGGCGACGCCACATCAAACCGTAACGTGCCGCTTGCCGTTGGTGTCACGGCAAAAAAGTCCTTGTCGTTATCGTTAATGGAGACTCCGGAAAGCACCGCGCGTCCGTTGCCGTCCAGTGCGAATACGTTTGCCAACGATTCGGTGTTGTTGTTCTCTACCTCGACAATCATACCCGTCGGGAGGCCACTGGGACCGCCTGTCGAGTCCCCGTTGGTGCCGCTCGACGATGTTCCGCCACCGCCAGATCCAGCGTATGCCAGGTTGACGATATACGACCCGATGCTGTCGTTCTTGCCGCGGACACGAACAAAATAGCGCTGCCCCTCAGTGACGGGAAACGAGCCGCTGGTGATACCGTCGTTGGCATCGGTTTCGAATACTTTGACGCTTGCTTCGGTCTCAACCTCGATGTCTGCCGTCAGGCCGCCGACCGCGATAATGTCTGCATCGATGTTTCCCGTCTTATCGGCCCGAAAGGCGAAGAAGTCGCGGTCGTCCGCACTGTCGATATGGCCATTCAGTCGAGCAGTCCCGTCTGCGGCAATCACGAATGCATTTGCCGCGGCCTTGCTGTCGTTAGACTCGACTTCCGTGACATCGCTTGGCAGAACCGGTGCCGGGTCGGTTGGCGGCAGCACATCTCCTGATTGCAGTGACACCTGGTACGTACCTGCGGTTTTACCCTGTGCCCGGACGCGGAGAAAATAGACGCTCCCCTCCGTCACTGAGAATCTTCCGGCGTTGACCCCATCGTTCGGTTCGGTTTCAAAAACCTTGACGCCATTTGCAGCCTCGACTTCAACCTTGCC
>JAGQPD010000975.1 GCA_020426865.1 Planctomycetales bacterium | reverse complement strand
TTTCAAACGGTGGCTCCTGCCGGGCAAGAGGCTTGGTGACCTTAAGGTCCGTCTTGACATGGCTCGACGCTCGCGGCCGGCCTCCGGCCGAAGGCGTTAGTTGCGGTGCGTGACTTCGACCAATCCCTACAATCGGTTTAAGCTGACGCTTGCGACCGTGGAACTAGGGTTTGACTCGTGGCCGGCTTGGATTCGGTTGACGAAGGTGAGCGAGAACCTAATCTTTCGTGCAAACTTGATTAAAAAAACTCGGTGCGATGCGTGCCGAACATCCCCCACCGCTGTTTGTCGTCGACGTGTCATGGCCACGGTTTCTCACAATCCACTGGATCCCTACGCGCCGCGTGCGTTGTTGCCGGCGGGCACCATTGAGGCCGCGGGGTTTCCGGCATTAGGAACGGCGGGTCGGAACAGGAGACTGCTGGCATTCAGTGGCGTCCTATTACTGTTTCTCGCTCAACTGTTACGCGCGCAGGCCGACCCTGACCTCTGGGGGCACTTGACGTTTGGCCTGACCGCGTGGCACGACGGCACGCTCGCGCGGACCGATCCCTATTCCTACACTGCCCAGGGAGCGGCTTGGACGAATCACGAATGGCTGACCGAGCTTTCGTTTGGCATCGCGTACGATTGGGCCGGTGCGGTCGGACTGATGTGCCTGCGTGGTACCCTGCTATTGACAACGGCTGTGGGTGTCGTGATGTTGTTGCGACGCCGCAATGTCCCTCTTCCGGCGTTGATCGTGATGGGAATGCTGGCCGTAACCGTGATTCCCGAGTTCTACCGCGTCCGCCCTCAAATGTATACGTATACGTTGATGACGTGGTTGCTGGTGATCTGTACGTCGTACCGTCCTCAGCGCCAGTGGCCGCTGTTGTTCGTTCCTCTGATGATGATCGTATGGACGAATCTGCATGCCGGTTTTGTTGCCGGACTGGGCGTATTTGGCCTCTACTGGCTGGAATTCATGGTCGGCGCATGGGGAACAAATCGGCGAGTCGATGGTCCGTGTCTTCGAAGGTGGCGGTACTTGCTGTTCATACTCGTTGCCGCCTGGTTGGCGACGTTGATCAATCCATACGGCATCGAGTATTGGAAATATGTGATCTATGCGGTGCGATTGCCACGTCCCGAAATCACCGAATGGCGACCGATTTGGCAGCAGAACTGGATGATCATCGGCTTTTATGGACTGGCGATGGTACTGCCGACGGTGGTGTGGTTGGGCAGTACGCGTCGCAAGGCATGGGCCGAAACGGCGGTGTTCCTGCTGGTGGCGTATTTGGCCGCCAAGCATGGAAGGCACATGCCGTTTCTCTACCTGTGTGGCATGCTCATCGTCGCGCGGCGTTTGCCAGAGTGCCTGCGGCGCTACGACGAACCTGCGACGGTGGACGCCAAGCGATCTCGGGTATTGAAGAAAGTGGCGTTTGCCCTGCTGGTTGTGTACTGTTTCGTTGGCGGCGCTGCAAAACTCTATCATCACATGTCGACGATCGCACAACATGGCCCCTTGAGCGTGCCGACGACACGCTATCCGGTTGCGGCGGTCGCGTTTCTTAATGATTGTGAAATTTCAGGGAATCTCGACTGTGGGTTTAGCTGGGGTGAGTATTGCATCTACAAGCTGTATCCACGATGCCTGGTTTACTGCGACGGTCGATTCGAAACTGTCTATCCCCATGAGATCTCGACTTTGGCGTTGGCTTCTGCGAACGATACAGGTCAATTCGAACGACGTCTGCGTGACTTCCCTACCCAAATTGTGTTGGCCGCGTTGGCCGACCCGTTCGGGGAATATGTTGCTCAGCAGCCCGACTTCGAATTGATCTATGCCGACGACGTGGCTCGCATCTTCGTTCACCGCGATATCTTGAAAGAACGAGAGCATGAAACGGAAGGGTCGCATCGGAGATTGCCGTCGGCCGTACCTTTTCCAGCGTAACACGCCTTCCGTTGATGCTGTGAATTTTGTGATTACTGCGATTTTTCGCCATCGATCGCCTGATAAAGGCGCTCGCGCAGGTGTTGGATATGTCCTTCGTCGGTAATCTTCTCGCCGGCAAAATTGGTCACGTAAAAAACGTCGACGACCTGGTCGAGATGCGTGCCGATGCGTGCCGAACTGACGGAAGCGCCGCATTCGTAAAGCGTGCGGGCGATGCTGTAGAGCAGCCCGACGCGATCGTGCGTGAAGATGTCGACAATGGAATACTGAGGTGACGATGTGGTGTCAATGCCGATGCGGGTCGGGAGTCGTTCGAGTTCCGCGACCGCGGCACTCCGTTCGGCCTTCCAGAGTTTGCGAAAGGTGGGAGGCTGGTTGCAAGTGTTCTGTGCCGCGTTGGCCAATGCCCGACATACGTCTTCAAACCGTTGTGCCGGAGGACAACCTTCGTAGTCGCGATCGGCGACGACGAACCGGTCGAGCACCAGGTCTTCTTCGAGGGTATGGATTTCCGCCGAGTAGATTTCCAACCCCTGACTGGTGAGCGCCCCTGTCAGCCGGTGGAAGACGCCCGGCGTGGTCCCCTGCCGCAGGCCAACCGAATACTCGACGACCTTTCCCTGTTCTTGGTATCTTCCCCAGGCGACCGCGTGTTCGGGCTCCAAGTCACGCAGACGCCGGAGGTCTTTTACGATTTGTGCCGGGGTATTCTCCAGAATGTACGTTGTCGGCAGATAGTTTACCTGCCTGGAGTACCAGTCGCGATCCTCTTTGGGAGCTGCGGCATGGACCCCGTCGGTGGCCGCCTTCAGTCGCTGGTCGTAGGGGCGTGATGAGGCGCCGCCGGTGAGATGGTAGAGCGTGTGATGGTACAGCTGCGCCAGCACATCTTCCTTCCAAGGATTGAGCGTGCCGGGACCGACCGCCATCACGTCGGCAGCCGTCAAGACGTACAGCAGCTTCAGGCGTTCGGGCGAGCCGACTTCGGACGCGAACTTCAAGACCACATCCGGGTCATTAGGATCTCGCCAGAAGGCTAGGTGCGACATGACCAGGTGTTTGTGCACGAGAAACTCCAGCGTGTCGGCATCTCGCGGACTCAACTGCAAGCGTCTAGCAGTCTCCAGAGCCATCTGCCGACCCACCTCACTGTGGTCCTCCGTGAAGCCTTTTCCCAAATCGTGCACCAACAACGCCAGATGCAGAATCGTCCGATCATTGATGCTGCGATAGGCGTCCCCTAGCGGACCGGCTTTGGTGACAAAATGTGTCGCCTCCTCCACCGCTCGAATCGAATGCTCATCGACGGTGTACTTGTGGTAGCGATTGAACTGCAACAGACAGCGTGCATGTGCCATTCCTTGCAGCAGCTTGTCGAGTACCCGCAACTCGTGCAGTTGCCGCAACAAGTCTCCCAGGCGAGGTGTGCGCGCCATCAAGGAAAGGAAACTTCGAGCCGCTTCGGGAGTAACTTCCACTTCGTTTGCCATCATGTGTTGACGGATTGCCTGCCACGTGGCGTTGGCGATCTTCTTGTCCGCATGATTGGCCAATGTCATCAGTCGAAGTACCTCGCAGAGGTTCCCTTCCAATCGCGACAGGTGGCGGCGGGGTACCTCGATTTCGGAAGGACCGATGCGAAAATATCCGTCTCGACGTTGGGCGAACAACGAAACCAGGAAGCTGCTGACATGGGCCGTCAGTTCGGAACTCGCCGCGAAATTGTTTACGACGTTGCGGACCGCGCGGGTATGCTCGAAATATTCCCGCATGAAGTTTTCGACCGGCAAGACTGCTTCGGTCCCCTCGTATCCCCAGAGCATGGCGATGCGTTGCTGTTCGTCGCGCGTCAAGTTGTCACGAGACTTCCTCGCGTGGAAGTGCAGTTCGTTGCGCAAACGAAGGAGGTACTCCCAGGCGTTGCGCACCGCACGATAGTCCGCCGTGGGGAGGGCCCCGAGCAGGCTGAGTGTCTTGACGTCCACCTCACCGTAACGGGTGAATCCGATCCACCGTAGCAAGTGGATATCTCGCAGTCCGCCGCGCGAACGCTTGACGTTGGGCTCGAGCAAGTAGACCGTCTCGCCGTATTGGCGACGTTCATCGCCGCGCGCTTGCATGATGTCACGCATCAGCTTGCGACAATGGCGTCGGGCACGCAGCCGAAATCTCCGCATGAACGTCGAGAAGAACTGCACGCTTCCCGCGAGAAATCTGGCTTCGGTCTGAGCAGAGAAGATCACTGGATCGCGGAGTGCCATGTTCCAGGCATCGTCCTCGGTACGCGTACTGAATCCGACGTCGAAACCAACGTCATTCAAGTCGGTCAGGATGCGTTGTGCCAGCGGTTTGACATCGGCTTCAAATTGAGGCTTGAAGAGTAGCATCAGGTCGACGTCGGAAAAGGGTGCCACATCGCGACGGCCATAGCCGCCATGTGGTACAAGCACCAGTTCCTTGGTCAGCTCCTGCAGGCCCAGGTCGCTAACAATCGACTCGAAGACCTCCAGAATGATCGTGTCGAAGAGATCACTCTGGTGAGCGCACAGTTGGATCCCCGCCGTTCCCTGTTGATGTTGGCGGCCAAGTTTCTCGCGGCCTTCGGCGAGTCGCTCGCGCGCAGCGACGATATAGGGACGCAGGCGGACGTGACTGGACATGGGCCGACCGGTGGACGGAAATGGTTACAATGCATCGCGACCGGTTTCGCCGGTCCGAATGCGGATCGTGTTGGATAGATCCGTTACAAAGATCTTCCCATCGCCAATCTGCCCCGTTTGCGCATTTCGCAGAATGACGTCGATGACATGTTGTTCTTGGTCGTCGTCACAAACGACTTCAACTTTCACTTTTGGCACGAAATCCACGGCGTATTCGGTGCCGCGGTACATTTCCGTGTGTCCCTTCTGGCGTCCAAAACCGCGCACTTCGGTGATCGTCATCCCGTGGATGTTGTTTTCGGTCAGTGCGTTTTTCACTTCCTCCAACTTGAAGTGACGGATGATGGCCTCAATCTTCTTCATCGCCCTCTCCTGATAATCGTTGCGGTGCATCCGTTGTTTTGGCGAACGCACTTGTTTGGTTAACCTAATATTGTAGCGACTATCCAACCCGGTCGTGGGCCGAGCCCTACGTGAAAATGTAGCCTTCTTCGCCGTGCTCACTGATATCCAAGCCGCGAACTTCACCCTCCTGCGGCACTCGCAAACCAATCGTGAAGTCGATCAACTTCAGCAATACGAACGAGACAACCGTGGCAAAAACCAAGGTGACCACGACCGCCACGATTTGGGCAATCAGCAGCGACATGCCGCCGGAAGGGTCGTACCACACGCCGTCCGCTCCATTGGGATTGACGACCTTCGTGGCAAAGACCCCCGTCAAGATCGCTCCCAAGGAGCCTCCGACCCCATGTACGCCGAACGCATCGAGCGAATCGT
>JAGQPD010000974.1 GCA_020426865.1 Planctomycetales bacterium | reverse complement strand
CAGGAAGGCTTGCACGAGGTGTTTCAAGCGGCTGGGTTCGACTGGCGCGAGGCAGGCTGCAGTATGTGCCTGGGAATGAATCCCGACCAACTTTCTCCCGGTCAACGCTGTGCTTCGACCAGCAATCGCAATTTCGAAGGGAGACAAGGAAAAGGGGGCCGAACGCATCTGGTATCACCCGCCATGGCCGCCGCTGCCGCGGTATCCGGACGGTTCGTCGATATTCGCCAGTGGCAATACAAGTAACGGCAATAAAGGTCGAGAGGGGCCGCGACCGACCGGTTGGCCGTAGACGCTTTGCCAACTCCCAACCGGCCCAACCAGCCAATCGATGATCATTCCCACTCAACAGCACCCAGCACTCACGAAGTCAGAGAAAAAAACCATGGAACCATTCACGAAGCACACCGGTATTGTCGTTGGACTGGACCGAGCGAACGTCGACACCGATCAAATTATTCCCAAACAATTCCTTAAACGAATCGAACGAACCGGCTTTGGCGAGTTCCTGTTCTTTGATTGGCGATACCTGGACGACGGCGATCCCAATCCGGACTTCGAATTGAATAAGCCCGAATTCGCGGGAGCAAGCATTCTGGTAGCGCAGCAGAATTTCGGATCGGGCTCCAGTCGCGAACACGCTGTTTGGGCGTTATCAAATTACGGAATCCGGGCGGTAATTGCCCCCAGTTTCGCCGACATTTTTTACAACAACTGCTTCAAAAATGGCCTATTGCCCGTCCAGGTCTCCGATGCAGTCGTCAATGATCTGTTGTCTCGAATAAGACAGAAAACGGGTTATCAGTTGACTGTCGACTTAGAATCTTGCTGCATTACCGACTCGCAAGGACTGCAGGTCACGTTTGGCGTGGACGAAGCACGGCGGCACAACATGCTTCACGGACTCGATGACATTGGACTGACACTGAAGCATGCCGATAAGATAGCGGCCTATGAGGCGCAGCATCCGCTGCCGTCCATCCAATAGCCGCCGAGGCGATTTCAAGGTATCACCACACATCTGGCACCACACTCCAACGCGCATCCCCCGACACCTCATCTTCGTAATCAGGCGATGGAATCGGGAGACGAGTGGCTGGGCCAATAGACACCTAGCCGCAGCTGCTTTCGGTAATCTCGAAGCCCATTTCGCGAATCATCTGATAATCGGCTTCTGGCAGCTGTCCTTTGGTGGTCAGATAGTCGCCGACAAAGATCGAATTCGCAGCGTAGAGTCCCAGACACTGCATGCTGCCTAAGTGCAGCTCGCGTCCACCGGCGATCCGCAACTCACAATCGGGATTCGCCAGACGAAACATTGCCAATACCTTCAGGCAATAGCGCGGATTTAAATCGTCGGCTCCAGCGAGCGGCGTTCCGTCAATCGGGTTGAGGAAATTGACCGGGATGGACTGGACCGACAACTGTCGCAACTGCAGCGCCATATTCACAACATCGCTGCGACTTTCGCCCATCCCAACAATGCCGCCGCTACACAGTTCAATGCCAGCGTTGCGTACCGCTTCCAATGTCTGGACCCGATCCGCGTAGGTGTGCGTCGTGCAGACCTCACCATAGAACTCTTCGCTGGTATTGACGTTGTGGTTGACCCGATCAACACCACAGGCCTTCAACCGTTCTGCCTGTTCCGGCGTGAGTAATCCCAAACAAGCACAGATCTTCAAATCGTATCGCTGTTTGATCTCCGGTACGATCTCTTCGACCGCCGCCATCTCGCGTTCATTCGGACCGCGCGCAGAGATGACGATGCAGTAGGTCTTGCTCTGGCGTTCAGATGCCAGCCTGGCCCCCTCCAACAATTTGTCGCGACTGAGGATGTTGTATCGCGGGATTTCCGCTTCCGCCACTTTCGACTGGGAACAGTATGAGCAATCTTCCGGGCAGAGGCCGCTTTTTGCGTTCATCAGATAGTACAACTGTACCGTCTTCCCGAAATATCGTCGGCGAACTTGAAAGGCGGCTGACATCACGTCAAGCAGTTCATCGTCCAAGCTTTGCAGAATCTCAAGCCCCTCGTCGTGCATCAGCACGTGTCCACGTAATACCCGATCGGCCAGATCGGACCATCGCCGCGTGGAACTCACGGCGGATTCCGCGGAATATTCGCTGTCGATACCCGGTAGAGAAGCTTGAAAACTAGCCATGTATCTCGTCTTTGTTTATGCTTGTCCGAACCAAAACATCAGTCATACCGCGGCCACGGGCCGGATCAAGAGATTATCCCAGCGCGCTGGAGTTTGAGCAAGCAGGCGGAAACGACTTGGCAAACCAGCGGAAATCGAGCAGAATGGTCGTATGAATGGGTACGTTGGTTCACAACACTTGGTGCGCGTCGGTGCCATGGGGCACGTCGGTCGATTTGGTGCCGTCGAAGCGAGTATCTTCGCGCGCGGTGCTCGTGTCATCTGTCGTACACCACGTGGACTCGAAGTCGGTGAGGTCCTCCAGGGGCCTCATGACCTAAGTCGCGGCGATTTGGATGGCTCGCTGCTTCGCGCGGTCACCTCCGAAGATGAATTGCTGCTGTTGCGACTTGACCAAAACCGACATGAAGCATTTGCAGCATGCAATGAATTGTTGGCTCGACGTGGCTGTTCGGCCATCCTCCTGGACGTTGAGACGCTATTCGACGGTCAATCGATCTACTTCTATTTCCTAGGCGACGTCACTGAGGACGTGCAGGCCCTAACAACCGAATTGGCCGCTGCCTACGATTCGAAGGTTCAATTTCGACGCTTTACCGATGCCGCAATCGCCGGCTGCGGACCCGATTGCGGTACCGAAGATGCCTCCGGCTGCAGCACGGGGGGATGTACCAGCTGTGCTATCGCCGATGCCTGCAAACACCCCTAACTCCGCGACATGTTAAGCGTATCCAAGTGTCAATCGCTTCGCGGCTCGGCAAGCCCGACATTACTCGCCCACTTCGCCCAAGCTTGCAAGGAATTCACTCATTTCGCCGGCGGCATGGGAATCGCCTTGTTGCCGCGCCACGTCAATGCCGCTGCGCAATTCAGTACGCGCGTCGTTGATGCGTCCCAATTGTGC
>JAGQPD010000973.1 GCA_020426865.1 Planctomycetales bacterium | reverse complement strand
TCGACGGAGGCAACCACTCGAAATCCTCGCATTTTGCCGTTTTCCTTCGGAACATCCTTGACTGATTCCGGGTTTTCGGTCAGGTTGAAGTAGACGGAACTGGATAGTGGCGGGGACCGAGGTTTGGGCACCGGTCGCTGGCCAATGCGGGGGTCACGGCGCTCTTGGTGGAATGAAGTTTGATGCGCATTACGATATTCTCACACTACTTCCCACCGGAAGGAAACGCGCCCGCCTCGCGGACCTTTGAGCATGCGCGGCAGTGGGTTGAAGCGGGACACGAAGTGACGGTCGTGACTTGCGTTCCGAATGTACCCACGGGCATTGCTTACGCGGGGTATCGGAACCACCTATGGCCACAACGGGAGAGCCGTCACGGGATCGAGGTTGTGCGCGTTTGGACGTATCTGTCTCCCAATTCAGGGACTTTGCCTCGCATCGGCAATTATGTTTCCTACATGCTCTCGGCGGTGTTGGCATTCATGTTTTTCGTGCGCCGTCCAAACGTGATTGTGGCGACCTCGCCGCAGTTCTTCTGCGGGTGGGCGGGGATACTGGCCGGCTGGTTGAAATGGACGCCGACCGTCCTGGAAATCCGCGACATTTGGCCCGAGTCGATCATGGCGGTCGGGGCGATGCACAGGGGGTGGACGATTCGATTTGTGGAGTGGTTGGAGCGATGGATGTACCGTGCCGCCAGCCATATTGTCACGGTTGGCAAAGGGTATCGAGATAACATTCAAACGAAGGTACCGGCAGCCACTCGGATTTCGGTGATTACGAACGGCGTTGATGGACGACTGTTCGCCCCGGCCCCGGTTTCTGAGTGCTTTCGTCGTCGCTTCGGCTTGGGCGACCGCTTTGTCTGTGCCTACGTGGGAACGCTGGGAATGGCTCACGGATTAGACGTGGTCATACGAGCCGCTGAATTGTTGCGACAGCGCAGGCGGGACGACATTGTGTTTCTGTTGGTTGGAGATGGAGCCCATCGGGCGCGACTCGAACGGCAGGTGGAGCAAGCTGAACTCGGTTCATACGTGCGTTTTGCTGGACTATTGCCAAAGGCCGACATGCCCATGGCGTTGACCAGTTCCGATGCTCTGCTGATTCATTTGCGGAAGTGCGAGCTCTTCACGACGGTCATACCGTCAAAGCTATTTGAGTCGATGGCAGTGCAGCGACCAATAATCTTGGGGGTCCGCGGCGAGGCCGCGGAGATTCTGCACGATTTTAATGCCGGGCTACAGATGGAACCGGAAAACGAGCACGATTTGGCTTCGGCGGTGGTCCGTTTGGCGGAGGATCCAGAATACGCCGCGCAGCTGGGCATAAACGGACGAGTGGCGGTTATGGAGAAGTATCGTCGCGATGTCTTGGCGGCGGAGTATTTGAGTTTGTTGTGCGAGGTTGCGCTGCGTTCGGCATGTGAAGATAGTGTTGCCACGTCGCCATCGCGATTAGTGGCCGAGAAGACTGCCGAACGGACGCTGGCGAAGCAAAAGTAGCCGTGGCGAATGCGAGGACGAAGCGCAGTTGGGCGATTACGAGATTACAAAACTCCCCGACTTGGCCGATCGGACGGCGAGTGTCGTGCCCGGCTCAAACCTGAGTCGACTCTGGAATGTCGCCAGATACTATCCCAAGCAACAGATGTTGCAACGTGCGATTTCCATCGGCAAGCGAACATGGGCAGGGGGCGTGGCGACGCGGTCGCAACTGCAACGAGGTAGTGATTGTCGTCCGACGGACGAAGCACTAGCATGTTTGGCCCAGGCTGCGCAAGCAAGAATGTTCAGTATTCCGGATGCCGATCAGCGAGCGGACCGTTTGCTCGCAGGCGAGTTTCATTTTCTCAACCACTGCAAGAAACTCGGCGAGCTGGTGCCTTGGGACTTGCGGACCGATTCGACAACGACGCGACTGTGGCGATTTCATTTGCATTACCAGGACTATTTGTTGGAGCTCGGGATCGCCGCGTTAAAGCACCGCCGCTTCGATTATCGTGACCGCGCTTGGCAGTTGGTCGAGCAGTGGATGGCGGGAAACCGTGGCAGTTTGGGACGGGACAGGACCGATGCCTGGCATCCGTATTGTGTGTCGCGGCGGATTGCTGCCTGGGTGATGTTGTGGTCCCTGCACGCTCCTCCGGACGGCCTCGAAACCCAAGTGACCACCAGTTTGTTTGAGCAAGCGGCGTACCTGGCAAACAACTTGGAGTGGGACATCCGCGGAAATCACTTATTGGTAAACCTCAAAGCACTGGTGATTGCTGGGCGTTTTTTCGGAGGGGACCAGGGGGGCCAATGGCTGTCGCTTGGCGTCCAGTTACTTATCAAGGAGCTCGACTATCAGGTTTTGCCGCACGGCGAACATTTTGAACGATCGCCGATGTATCATTTGGCGATGCTTGAATTGGTGTTGGACGTCTGCGATGCCTTGAACGGGTCCGATTGGGAAGCGAAAACTTGCGCTACATTCTACCAATACGCTGTGCGGATGGCCGGGTTTTCGCACGGCGTTTCCCATCCGGACGGCGGGATGCCGCTATTGGCGGATTCTGCGTTTGATGGTGCTCCAAGCCTCGCAGCGTGTCGCCGCAGACTATCGGGTCCAACGGGGGCGACAAGGATCAATATGGGTGGTACGATGACCGGGCCGTACTGGACTTATCGAAGTGACGAGCTGTTTTTGCTGTTTGATGCCGGCGTGGCAGCAGCGGACGATCTTCCGGCACATGGACATGCGGATCTCCTGACCATTGAGGCTTCGTGGCGCGGGCGACGTTTCATCGTTGACAGCGGAGTTTATAATTATGAAGAAGATGCGATGCGGGATTATTGTCGCGGTACGGCGGGGCACAACACCTTAGAGATCGATGCAGTAAATCAATGTGATGTTTGGTCGCGGTTCCGCATGGGACGTCGCGGCCATTCATCGCAGTTGAGTACTGGCGTGCGCGGTGTTTTGACTTGGGCGCGTGCCAGCCACGACGCGTATCGTAATCTTGGCAAAATAATGATAACGCGTTGGGTCGGTTGTTCGGCTGCAGGCTTTGTCGGGTGTATGGACCGCGCGACGGGAAGTGGACGTCGGACATTGCGACAATGGCTACACTTCCACCCAGATACAATCTTACTTTCGGCAGTATCGGATAGCATTCTCGTAGAACTGCACAGCGATAAACTGCGAGTCAATTTTTTCAGTGAAGGCAAACTCGAATTCTGGAAAGGTTGGTATTGTCCCGAGTTTGGCGTACGCCTGCCCTCATTGACTGTGAGTTGGACTACGGAGGCCGATTTGCCAACGTATACGGGTTGGTGGCTGGCTCCGGACGAGTCGGCGAGCGGTTTTTCGACGGCAGCGGAATTCGGTGGGATTCAAGTAAGTTTTGATGACGGAGTCCAGCAGGTCAAGTTTGACCCATTCTGCGATCAAAGCGGCTCCGCGCAGGAGCCGACGCTTCCGTTGGGGTGAATCATGCACGGCGATTTCCCAACTTCGTCCAGTGGATATCGGAGCAGACAGCGGCTTCCGTGGATGTTCGTCGCGTCCGCGATTGTCGGTTGTGGTCCGTTTCTCGTCTTACACTTACGTTCGCTGTGGGCGCAACAGCAGTATCAGTTCTTTCCGTTTGTGATTGGCGCCGTCGTGGTTTTGCTGTGGACGCGAATTCGTGATGTCGGCGAAGGAGGCGTCGTGTTTGCGCCGAGCGGATTGTGGCTTCCGCGATTGTCGGTGATGATGGCGTTGATCCTACTTTTGGGGGCCGTCATCCTCGTATCGGCATGGTTAGCGGCCGTCGCGGCCGTCGTTTTGAGTGCGGCGATGTTCTGGTCGATTGGTAGCAGGAGGCCGGTCAAGTATCTTTGGGGAATCTGGTCGCTCCTCTGGCTTACGATTCCAGCTCCGCTCGGTCAGGATGCGAACTTCACGCGTCAAATGCAGCGGATTTCGTCGCAAATCTCAAGTCGCGTGCTTGACCTATTTCAGGTGGAGCATGTGATGGACGGAAATGTGCTGGAGTTAGCATCGCGACAGTTTTTTGTTGATGAAGCCTGCAGCGGTATGATATCGATCATGTCGGTGGTTGCATGCGGTGCGATCTACGGAGTGTGGGTAAATCGACGCCCGCTTCACATCGTGGCACTCGTTTTTTGTGGCATTTGTTGGGCAGTAGCAATCAACGTAGGACGCATCAGCGTGATTGCAGTTGTGTACGAGTGGTGGCACGTCGATTGGTCGACGGGCGCCGTTCATGAGTTATTGGGATTGGCGTTGTTCATGTTGACCTTCGGTGCCTTGCTTAGCACGGACCGCTTGTTGCAGTTTATGCTTGCGCCGATCCCCGTATTATCGCCGGAGGGAATTCCGTGGGTGATACGTTGTTGGAACAAACTAACGATGTTGGGTGATCAGCTCGTGGGGCTTCGGACAGGCGTCGACAGAGAGGATATCGGTTCTCAGGAAACCGGTGCGGCGAAAGTTGCAGGCAATGCCGACGGTCACCGACCCGCCCTCAACCGGTGGTGGCCGATTGCCGCCGCCGTGTCGTTTTTTGTACTTGGCGCGATCCAGGCTGCGGTATTGATGGACGGGACATCGGTTCACTCAGTCGAGGTCGTGGCTCATGCAAATACCATTGATGCGTCTGTTTTGCCGGAGAAGGTAGGTCCGTGGAAGCGGGTCGACTTTCAGTTGCAGGAGCGCGAGGCGTATAGTGAATTTGGCAAATACTCACGATCGTATACTTACGAACATTCCACGACGCGCGATTTGGCAATCGTGTCGTTGGACTACCCCTATCTTGGGGGGTGGCATGACCTTTGTGTATGCTATCGCAATGCGGGATGGCAGGTCAGGCGACGTGACGTGCTGTCGCATCTTGAAAATGGTTGGAAGTATGTTGAAGGAGAGTTGGAGCCCCCAGAGGGCGACAGGGGATTGCTGCTGTTTGCGGGATTTGACGGTGAAGGCAACCCGGCCGAGCCGGCATCGTCGTTCGTGATGTGGCGGCCCTGGTTTCGGTTACGCCGACGGTTGTACCTGAACGTGTCGCCCCAGTTGTTTCAAGTGCAGTTGATGATACAGTCGCGAAACGCACTGACCGATTCGGTCCATACAGATGTTGACAAGCTATTCGTGGTGTCACGACAGCGATTTCGGGACTATATCGCAACGCAGGAGTAAATGAGATTGACACCACGAAATCGACGTAGCCACCGCAATACGTGGCTCATGAGGATGCAGCGGCTCCTAGTGTACGCTGTGGGTTGGCCTATTCGTATCTATCGACAGCTAGGGCAAGTCATGCGGCGATACGTGCCACGATGGCTTCACCGTGCGGACCGTACGTCAGCCAACGCAGCGCGGGGGCTTTTGACTTGTTTGATGCAATTGCATTGGATGACGTGGAAACTGGGGCGTGGAGTTTTTACGCCGTTGGGGCGGATGACGACTATCGTCGTATCGGCGGTGGATGCGAGCGCCACACTGTGTTGGTTAAATCGCGCTTCTGTCCGCTTTGCTTTCGAAATCAACCGTGTTGCCACATGGGGACACCGATGGAACCTTGACCGATGGCTTTCGCCACTTCGAATCGTTATCCGACCGTTGCTGATGCCCCTTAACTCGGTTGCGATTTTTCTCGATGCATGGTTTAGGACAAGAAACTACCGCGACCTGCTCTGGGGAGTTCCGGCGTTAGTCATGTTGGTTCCCTTGGGAGTTTGCGGTTTTAACGTCGCGATGATTGGCGAAGCCGAACTAGTGGCTCGGTATCGACGGGCCATGAAGCGAGAAATGGAGGCTGGCGACTACGAACGCGTCCAGCTCCTGGGTCGACGTCTCCAGCGACTCGGAGAAGATGTCGAATACACTCGGTATCAGGCGGCATTGAGACTGCCGGACGATCGTGGTGGGACGGAACGAGCTTACGCCATCATGAGCGAAATGGCACCTTCGAACGCATTGGGTTTTATCCCGGCTCATGTCTGGATTGTGCAAAGGTTGATAGCTGGGACGATTCCATCGTTTTCCGATGACGATCGATGGAGTATGGCCCAGAAACACGTTGATCTAATCCGACAGTGGAATCGCGACCATGATGATGATGATCGGTTGGCCGTGATGCAGGCGTACGTTTACGCAGGTCAACAGCGTTGGAAGGAAGCCGCCAACGAGTTGCAAGCGGTTGAATCGAAAAAGGACGGAACGTATCTTGATCTTTTCCGGATGTATGTGTCAGGCGGACAAGCCGACGAGGCGCGAGACGCGGCGCGGAAAGTGATAAGAATCTGCAACGAAAGGGCAGTAGGTGAAGAGCGTGACTTTACCTCGAACGAATATGTTTTGTGGGCCGCGGCATATCAGGTTGACCAAGATCTGCTGGCTAGTCAGCGAGTCCTGGAAGAGGCTCGCGACAAACTGCCCGACGACAGAATCGTGGCTGTTTCATTGCGAGGCGTGTATGTCACAAGACTTCGTCAAATTCTAGAGTCAATGAATACCAGCCCATCAGTTGCCGTAGAGCTAGTGGTGAGGCTAAACGAACTATCGACATCGGAAGAGGTTGATGCATTAGCGGCGGAGATGTATGGACTTGGGAAACGGTCAGATAATGTCGCGTGGCGCACGATCGTTGCGTTAGCGGAGGACAATCGAACTTCAGGCCAGTTCCTCCAATCACTTGGAAGCCACGCCGCGCTTGATGGCGAGTTCGAACTGGCACGAATATGGCTCGGTCGTGCCGTCGAGCGAGACCCTCATTCACATGTTGCCCTTAACAACCTAGCGTGGGTTTTGGCAAACTGCGAACCTTACGATCTACAAAAGTCAATACTCCTCTCGAACCACGCGATCGAATTGGTCCCCGACGCCTATCGCTATCGCGAGACGCGGGGTCAGACGTACGTGCGGTTGAAGCTCTGGAACGAAGCGATCGCGGATTTGGAGTTTGCGTTAAATGGCATGCCCGAGGACAAGAACATCCACGCCGCGTTGGCCACCGCGTACGACGCCGTCGGCAAACCG
>JAGQPD010000972.1 GCA_020426865.1 Planctomycetales bacterium | reverse complement strand
CACCTGCCAATCACGCTCCCAATCCCTTCTGGCGGTCTCGTCGAGTTCGGCGATTTCGGGAGGCAGTTCGATCGCTGGCTGGCTATCCGAATCGCCGTGACGTAGCCAGACGACCGCGTCGGCCCAATCGATGGGTTGTTCAGGTTCAATGCTTCTCAAGTTGAGGCGTCCCTTGACACTCTTCCCTATGCCCAATTCCAGGCGAGTCAGCTCGCCTGGTCGGCAAACATATCGCATGGCATGGGAAAGCGGTGTTGCTTTCTTTTGGCGATTGGCATCTGTAAGCGATCGCAACAGATACAACGTTCCATCGAGTGCCGGGACTTTGTCAATCGTAAAGGCTCCCTGACCGTCTGTCATGACCTGAATGTCACCCGTCACTCGCGGTCCACCGATGCTATATGACCATCCACTGTAGTCGGGGCGCACAAGGAGCTGTGTATTAGCCAGAGGCTTGCCATCAAGAACCGCCGTCCCTTCGATCTTGGACCAACGTTCGAGCGTCATCTGGCCCTTCGCGTTTAGCAGGTCTTCATGCGTCACATCAGCGGCACCTGCGTCGTGGAGCACGAGTACGCGGTACGGTTCGGTTCGGGCGGGCAGCGTGAAGCGACCTTCTGCGTTAGTTTTAGTCACCGAGCCATGCGGTTGCGGGTGGATTGTCATATTTGACTGAACTCGCACCCAGTGACGTGGTGTGTGTGACACAACATCGGCGCCGGCCACCGGCTTCCCGTCGCTATCGACGACCGCCACCTCGACCGCCGGAACGGCAATCTTTTCCGGTAGTGCTTCGTGATTCAAAAACCAATCTCGCAGCCAGGCCTCGCCGTAGCGTTTGGTGATCTCCCACGACTCGTGCTCGTCCTTTGCAGGGACCTGAGCCAAATCGGGGAGTTGTGCGATTGCCGATGGGAATGAAAACGCAATTGTCAGAATAGCGGTAAGAGCCACGAGGCGAATCTCGTAATGCATGAGAACTGCGGTCTCCCTGGATTGGTAACCGTTTCCGTTACGGGGGGCGTTTGATTGACGATTCTTTTTCGATGGATGTCCTTTTGGATTTCGATTTTTCGCGTCACACAAATCACATGTTACTATAGTCTCGGCTCGTTGTCGAAGCGCGGCACGTCGTGGCTTGACCTCTCCGAGTCGAGTTGAATACGCACTGCGGACCCGTTACGTTTGTAGTTCGAGGAATACCGTGAAAAAGATCTCTACTTCCTTTCGGTGGTCGGGTGAAAACTTGGCATTGCCCAGTCGACTGGCCCGTGAAAGGAGTTGCGTCGAAGAGACGCCGTTTGAATATCACGCCTCGCCGCAACTCCCGTTGTGAAGAGATGGGCTTGCGTGAGGGGCGGCAGCGGGAGCAGTGTCATTGTCGTGACACTCTCCTGCCAGAAACACGGGTTTCATCCGGGCGTGTCTTTGTCCGTTCAGTCTAGCCGTGGCTGTCCAAACCTCGCTCGATTCGGAGAGGTCAAGCTACGTTGGGCCGACGGACGCGCGACAGATCAGTCCGAGAAAATTGGCCCAGACTGATCTGTCTCACTGAACTGTCTCACTGATCTTTGCCGGAACCTACTTCCGGCGTGTCGCCAATAGCAAGCCTAACGCTGTCAACAGTCCGACGAGCGAAGCGGGTTCGGGGACGGCGTTAGTGGCAACGGCGACTGCGGAATTGCCGAAATTGTCTTTCCACACGGTGTAGTCAGCGGCATCAATCA
>JAGQPD010000971.1 GCA_020426865.1 Planctomycetales bacterium | reverse complement strand
TGACCGACTTGAAATGGTCGACATCCACCATGATACAACTGAGCGGCGTTTGCGCACGACGTGAGTTTTGCCACAGGTGATCGAACGACTCAAAAAACGTTCGTCGATTCATGCAGCCCGTGAGTGAATCTCGCGTGGCCAAGAAGTGCAACTCCTGGTTGCGACGCGTCAATTCTTCCCGTGAGGTTTGTAGGTCGACGAGCATCGTACTCAGTTCGCTCTTCTTGCGTTCCATCTGTGTAATGTCATCGAAACTGGCGATCGTACCACGGCGAGCGCCATCGTCGGCAATAATGGGTGACGCGTTGACGAGGAACGTGCGTCTTTCGGACGTGCCCGTTGTCAGCGTCAACCGTTCACCCGTGCGCGGAGCGTCTCCACTTATAGGCGTCCATGGCGGTTCTGTGCTGTCTGCCTCGAACTGCCATGGTAGATCGTCGACAGATGATCCCAACAAGTCGCTGACAGGTTTGCCGACATACTGCATGAACGATTTGTTGGCCAGGACAATCCGCTGGTCGTTGTCGAGGACGACCACGCCTTCGGCAAACGTGTCGAGCGTTGTCCGGACGTGGGCGGGTACGGAGGTCGACGGGTCGAGGTATCGAAGGAGCCGTCCCATGAATAGTCGAAACAGGATAATGTTCACGCAGATGCAAACGATGCTGACGCTCACGACCGGATGTCCCAGAATTGACTTCCACATCCCCTGCTGGGCCGTGAAGCTTACCTCAACCGTCCCCCATCGTTTACCGTTCCCGGTGATCGGCACATAGATATTGTCCTGAGTCGACTTGGCGCCGCGCTCCAATCGCCAGAACTCCTGATGATCACCGAACTCCGCGATGACATGGTCGTTGCTGTCGCGAAGACACGCTGAAAGTACGTCGTCGTTCCGGTCGACAAAAGCCCGCAGGCTTTCCGACACGCCGGACGTGTCCCCTCTCTGAGCAAGTAGCGAACAATTGACTGCCAGCGTTTCGCAGAGACTGCCCTTGCGTTTGAGATTGATCTCATGCGTGTCAGGGAGAATCCCAATGTAGCTGGCCAGTGCAAGCGCAAAGGTAGACAGAAGCGACAGGCTCACCGCCATGCGCCCCGCAGTCGTTATCTGCGATTCTGTCCAGACTGTCATCGTCGACGGTCTCGTTAGGGCAATTGAATGATCCGTTGCTTGAGGCCAGTTAGTTATAGGCAACGTCCCAATTGATTACGAAACGTACTCCTGTCAAATAAAGAATGCCAAGGGGCGTTGAATGCTGCACTCGACCTACGAGCTGTAGCAGCCCATCGTCGACGCGAATCTCTAAGGCAACGTAACTGGATTCAATCGCGTGCGTGGACATGATTCCCATGCCACCACCGCAAATGTCTCGCGTGACGGCGGGAAAGATCGGGCCGCACGGGACCAGTTCGTCATCCAGCGGTTGGACCATGACCGGAATCGAAAGCAGTTCCCGGTCGTGTTGCCGCCGCTCGGGAAGTCCAACCGGCCGGTATTTGGAAATGATTTGCTCAATTTGAAATACAATCGAGTCTGGTGACTGCTCGAGTCGCACCGCGTTCGAGTCGGACATCGTACGTACCCCCAGTGGTGTTCTAATTGCCCTCGCCACGCCATGAATTTATGCCCCATTCATGGGACTATGCTTAGTACATAGACTTTGGCGATATAGCAAAGATAGCCTGCAAAGACTGACAAAGCGGAATGAAAGGGCAAATCGTGGCGCGCGGTACGTTGCGGCGGCACCGATTCTTACCGGTACTAGGGAATTGACGTTTGTGCCCGCGTTATCAGGATGCTCAAAATGCGTCGTGCAAACACTGCTCCCGACACAATCGACAAAGTCGACAGTTTCCGCACAGAAGTCAAACGACCAATTCCACCAGTGACTTGTCGTTGACGTCCTGGCGGCTCAGTTTCTGCTTGTTTAAGATCCCGCGATGGCTCAACACTGGAATTGGGTCAATTCTCGCCCAGGCGGGAAGAGATGAGGACGCAATCGCCAGTAGATAGCTGGTACGAGCAGTCCAAGCGACGAAGGCCAACGACAATGATCCGGCGACGAGAATTGCCGACCCGGTGACGAGCCGCATTTGAAACGCGTCGTCGCTCAGGTCGTGCGTGAGGTCGTCAAGCTGCGTCCAAAGTTGCCCTGGATCGAAGTTGAAGTCTACGTTCAGGATTCCGGATGCGAGAGTCACGATCTGATGTTGGACGGGAGATTGGGGCAACTCGACGATTAGCATGCTGCTTTCCCGCATTTCGATGTTAGGCTTCGGCAGCTCGGGATCCATGTCATCAACGACGACCGTTGGTGGCAGAAAGGCATTCATCGGCGAGTCGGCTGTGGTGCCTACGGACACGCGTGGTGCGACGCTCACCACGGAAGTTCCCGGCGGGGACTCGGGTATTGTGCCCGGTACAATGACCACCGGAATTGGCAGCGTTTCGTCGGTCGGTGACGTGTTCTCTGAACCTGGGGTTGTTGGACTATCTGGGGTCGTTGGGTCGTCGGGAGTCGTCGGGTCGCTCAGTGTGGGTGGCAATGAAATCGTCGGTCCCTGGACATGGATCGTCACGGAAATGGGGTTGGTAACGACCGTGCCATCGGTCACGGCGTAGCTGAAGGTAATCGTTCCGCTGAATATCGGTGGCGCTTGATATGTGAACGTGCCGTCCGACGAAAACTGCAATGCGCCAATGCTGGGCGGTGTGACAAGCACAGCACTTAGCGAATCTGCATCCAGATCCCAGTCATTGCTCATAACTCCCAGACCACCTACCGACAGAGGCAGTAAGGACGTCATTTGATAGACGTCCGGTTCGCCCACGGGCGGCAAGTTGCCGTCGACCACGTTCACGGCAATGACGGTATCCAGCCAGTTCCCGCCGCTGTCAGTGACTCGCACGCTGACTGTGTACACCGATCGCCGCGATATCAGAACCAGTCCATCGTCAAACACAAGGTGATCGTTGGTAGCTCCACCGATTACAAACGATGTTCCATCTCCACCCGGGAGAATCGTGTAAGTGAACGTGTCGCCCGTGTCGGGATCCGTCGTCGTGAGGGACGACAGCGACACGCCGCCGGTAGTGTCGGTCCCTTCCATAATGTCGACCACCGCCGGAGATATCGCGGTGGGCGCTTCGTTCACGTTATTGACGAATACTATGATCGTCTCGTCGTGCGTCAGACCACCGCTATAGGTAACGCGGACGATGACGGTATAGCCCGATTGCGTTTCAAAGTCGAGGACGCCGTAGGTTAGGATTAGATCATACCTGCTTGCACAACCGACAGAGAATC
>JAGQPD010000970.1 GCA_020426865.1 Planctomycetales bacterium | reverse complement strand
GTCGTGCCGCTACCCATGAACGGGTCGAGCACGCATCCACCAGGGGGTGACCCAGCCAAGACACAATTTTGCACTAATTCCTCCGGGAATACGGCGAAATGGGCCTCTCGGCATTTTGACAGCGGTATCGACCATACTGTTCGCTTGTTGCGCCCTTTGGGGTGAAACGCCTGGTCCCAATTTCCAGTGTGCAGATTCTGTGTCCCCGCGAATTTGCCGGCCTCAGGTGTGCTGCCACGCTTGAAGAAATGACGGCGCCCCCCGCGCATCCGACTCTTGTCCGAAAACGTTACGTGCGGCTCGCGAATCGCATCGGCGTCGTAATGGTAGTCCGCTGACTTCGTCAATAAGAAAACATACTCGTGATCGGTCGTCGGTCGCGTCTTCACAGCCGATGGCATCGCGTTTGGCTTGTGCCAGATAATGTCGCTGCGAAGATACCAACCGTCATCCTGCAGCCCCAGCGCCACGCGCCACGGCATCCCCAGCAGTCGCTGCTTCTCGTACTTGTCCCCCAGCACCAGCCACAACGACCCAGTATCTTTCAACACCCGACGAGCCGCTCGAAAAACCGACACCAACCGTTCTATGTACTCCATGGGGGATGACTCATGCCCCACTTGAAGCTGCGATTGATAGTCCCGCTGCTGATAGTACGGAGGACTCGTGACGATGGTATCGATAATCGTCGCCGGTAACTGATTTAGCTCCCGCTCAGCATCACCGCACAGGAGTTGATTTCGCCACGCCCGCTCTTCCCCCACTTGTTCGTCCCTCATTGCCCCTTCCCTGTCATCCGCGTTGCGATCTGGTCCACAGTCGGACAGCTGTGCATGCTGCAAGCGTTCACGAAATGCCAGTCACTACATCCGGTCGACAACATCGATGTTCAGTAGCTTTAAACCCTGCTTCAAGGTTCGGGCCGTCAGGTCACACAACAGCAGGCGACTGTCCCGTTGGTTATCCGATTCGGCCTTCAACACCGGACAGCGATCAAAAAACGACGCATAGGATCGGGCCAACTCATACAGGTAGTTGGTCAACAAGTTGGGGCGATAGTCAGCGGCGGCGTCGATGATCGCCTCGTCAAACTGTAGCAACTGCAAGGCCAATTGCCGCTCGGCGTCGTCCGCAATCACGATCGCCGACCCCGCATCCCGCAACTGTTGGATATCGATACCGCCCCGCTTGAAAATGCCCTGCACACGCGCGTAGGCATATTGGATGTACGTGGCAGTGTTGCCTTCCAGGGCCACCATTTTTTCGAGGCTGAATTCGTAGTCGCTGGTGCGGTTCTGCGATAGATCCGCGTACTTCAAGGCGCCGATCCCCACGACCTTGGCCACCTCTCGGCGTGCTGCCGAATCCATCTGCTCCGATGGCTCGCGCTGGTCGTCCAAGCGATTGACGACCTCCAATGCCTTTGCTTCGGCTTCGTCCAGCAATCCGGCAAGTCCCACCGTATCGCCGGCCCGTGTGCGAAATGGCTTGCCGTCAGGCCCCATCACGGTACCAAAGCTGACATGCTGAAACTCGACTTGGTGATAACCCCACTGCCGTGCCGCCGCGAACAGCTTCTGGAAATGATCCCCCTGTCGAAAATCGACGACGTATAGGATCGCATCGGGTTGCCAATGTTTCATCCGATATTGAATGGTTGCCAGATCCGTTGTCGCGTAGAGGAATGCCCCATCCTTTTTCCGCACGATCATCGGCGCATCGAATCCATCCAGAAACACACACGTGGCACCTTCGCTGATTTTCACCATTCCCTTGGCTGCCAAGGCCAATACGACGTCGGCAAGCATCGGATGATAGAAACTCTCACCAAGCTCGAAGTTGAATTTCACGCCCAGTCGGTCGTAGATTTCCTGGATGTCCGCCCGGCATTGCGGCAAGAATTGCTCCCATAAACTGCGGTTTTCCTCATCCCCCGCATGTAGCTTGGCGGTTTCCTGCAAAACGGACTCGTTGATCTCGGCGTGCTGCGTTGCCAACTTGTGCAAGGACCGATTGCTTTCAACACGGGAGAGCTTCGCCTGCAAATCGGCCAGTGAATCGGCGAGTTCCTTGCTGCGGTTGACGGCTTGCTTGATTGCCTTGTCGTGTTTCTTGGCTTCTTGCTTGTCGGTTGGGACAGTTGCCTGTCGCATATTGTCCGCGGTGGCACGTGCTGCCGCAGCCTGCTGCTTGAGGTCTGGCAATCTTGCGCACCCGTCGTGGTAATCCATCAACTCCCGAACCAGCCGATACAATCGTCCCAACTCAGCGATCGGCGCCTGGGCGAACGCGGTCGAATCAACGAAATGTCGATAACCATAAATGATCATGCCGAATTGGGTGCCCCAATCACCGAGATGATTATCGCTGACAACGTCATTCCCAAGAAATTGCAAGATGCGTTGCAACGCGTCACCGATCACCGTCGAGCGAATATGACCGACGTGCATCGGCTTGGCCACATT
>JAGQPD010000969.1 GCA_020426865.1 Planctomycetales bacterium | reverse complement strand
AGCATAAGGTTCGGTTGTATAGTGACCTCAAGATTCACTTTGGTCTTGACATACCATTTCGGCGAAAAGACGAAAACGTGAGAACGCTCGTAGCGAACGAATATCAGAAGCTAATAGAGAACCGAACTCTAAAATACCTTGGCTATGAGAGAACGGCGCACGAGTACTATCATTTTTACGAGTACGGTTCTTACCTATATCTGTTCGGTGCTGACGGAAAGCTGGTTTCCCGCTGGTCGCCTGTAACCGAAGAACGAGCGTACAACAACATTATGAAAAAACTATGCAAGGAATCCGAATGATCTCAGGCCACGTAGACACGTCAACGATAATTCGCCTATGTAAATTGCCTATTATCTATGTCCGACAGGTGTTTGGATGCATATCTGACGTGGAATCTGAAGGCGAGGATATTTTTTACGGTGGACCGCGTCCAGTCTATTGCTTCTACTTCGGCGAAGCACTTGACTATTGTTTAGCCGTGTCTGCGTCCAGTTACGAGCTAGTTTTCTGCATTTGCAGTGGCGATGACAAAGACGCACAGGTAATCCGATTCGCAAACGATGGTGTACGGCCAGTTTGCCCAGAATTCACGTATAGCGGAATGTTTGATTTGCGAGATGTGGTATGTCCTGTGCCCGAATGGCGATTCTTGGAAGTTAGCCGTGTGGTCGTTATCGAAACCGTTGTCGCGCCTCGAATAATTGGGCTATGCTTCTCGTTGGCGTTTGGAACGCGAATCGGTATGTTTGTGAATGAGTTTCCACATCTCACGCTTACGTTCAATCATAGCTGCGAGGGTATAATAGACCAGGCGCGCCACGCGTCAAATTTGGAACTCGTGCGCATAACGGAACATACATTACTCAATGGTCAGGGAAAGACGCCGCTTGACAAAGTGGATTGGTACGATTGGCTAAGAGAAAGCTAGAGAGACGCCATTGGGTGCTTCGCACGTCGAAGCCATCTTCACCTTTATCGTCACAAGAATGCCACGTGAGGCAAGAATGATCGGGCCATCCCTGGGATCGCTCGGGAATAGTCAACAAAGGAGCGAACGGACATGTTGTTTCACCATTTGACAATCGTATGCGCGGCGATTCTTTGTGCAGCGTCCGGCGTGTCCCGTTGTCTTGGTGCAGACTCTGAATCCCGAATCTTGTTTCCCCGATTGACTCAGGCCGCAACTCGCGACAAATATGGAAGCGAAACGGTCGGCACATTTACGTACGGTGGCAGATTCCTATGCAAGTCGGACAAGGTTATGCTGGTCCGCTTTTTGGACGAGAACCTAGATGCCTACATAGACGGTTGGGTTGATGCGTCAGGAGTTGTTGAGCTTGGGGACGCCGTGCCATACTTCACAAGGAGAGCTACGGAGAATCCGTATGATGACCACGCGCTAATGTGTCGCGGTGTCGCAAATTGGGAGCTACGCAAGAAGGAAATAGCAATTCAGGATATCATTCGAGCAATTCGGCTGCGTCCTGATGCGCTCAAGTACTTCGTCTACGCGTCATATTTGCAGAGGATGGGAAACTACGATTCGGCCGCTAGGAACTATTCAAAGTCTCTCGAACTCGCAGTCAGGCCGACGGCGATTCAATACAACGAAGAGGTAAATGGAGGGTCTATAATTTGAACTTGCTTGATCGTCGTCAATTTCGTATTCGATGATTTCATCAACACGGTCGGGTGGGAGCGGTTCTCGCAGATGTTGCTCGTGTCCGGGCTGGGCCCCGCGGCGCGGTTTCTTTCGCCGTCCCGGTTTCTTGTTTTTCGGTCTGGGTTTGACGACATCGCTTGAGGGTGGCTTGGAGGAAGTGGAGGAATCTTTCTTCGCTGCGGCGAGTGCCAGCTCCAACTCGGCAATCCTCGCCGCCTGCTCCTCCTGCCTCGCCGCCTGCTCGGAAACAGTGCTCGCAGTTCCTCAATGATCCGTTTGCTACCATTCATCGCGGAACAGTAGCAAAAAACCTAAACTAGGGCTCTAACAATCTCGAACCGTGAACGGTTACAAAATCTTTTCTTCGGCACGTTCGCTGGAGCTGGGTGACGGCGATGATTCTAGAGCGGGGGTTGAAGGGCCCGACCCAGATTGGGCGATGAAAAGAATTTTTCCATCTGCCGTGTAACATCGGAACCGAAATCGCGCTATTGGGCAGCGGTCAGGTATTTCCCGGCTCTATAAGTCCGTCTTGGTGAAACGGCGTGACGCCCATCGGCCACCAGTTCCTGCAAAGGAATTCGGCCTCAGTGCGCAGCCGTCGGATTGAATCTCGTTTTAGGAGCGTAGACATGTTTCGTCGTGCAAGCAATCGTCGTGGTCGTTTTTCCGGTCGCCCTGCCGCACTACTAGGTCGAAAATTCTCCGCGGAGAGGCTCGAAGAGCGAACCCTGATGGCTACCGACGTGAGCGTTAGCTTCAATACGTCGGACCGGATCCTTCGCATCGATGGAACCGACAACGACGACTCGGTAATTGTCTACAATCAGTCGGGACAGATTAGCGTTCAGGTAGGTGTACAAGATGACTATGGAATCACGGTCATTGACGGAGCGAGTGTTTCGACCGCAACGTCTCTGGACGTCCATCAAATCGCGATGGCGCAATTCATGGGCTACGCTGGCAAGGACCAGATTGAGATGTCCGAGTCGCCCGATGTAACGATTGCCAATGCGTTACCAATGTGGGCTATGGGCGGCGCGGGAGACGATATCATTAAAGGTGGATCGGCCGCCGATGAACTCTATGGTGGACTTGGCAAGGATGCTCTGTTCGGGAACGCCGGGAATGACAAATTAGTCGGTGGATACAACATCACGGATGAGGCCGCCTCCCTCGATCATACCCTTGGCCTCTATACAACCAACAACCTCTGGCGGAACGCCACCGGGCAAGGAGAGGTCTGGCTCAAGGACAAATTCAATCGCTGGTACTATATCAAGCCAAACGGCGAATTGATCCGCTCCACAAATGGTTCGGCGGCCGGCGAGGTAGTGACCATTCTGGACCCCTCCTACCATCGCGATGTCTTCCAATTGGTGAACGCCTACGACATCACTCATCGACGAGACATTGACTTCTACCTGATTTCGGCTGGGCTGCTGGACCGCAATTTTGACCTGTACGCGACGGACAATCTCTATACGAATTGGGGTGGTCGAAATGAGAAGTGGATCATGAGCAACGTGGGTTGGTTCTACATTCTCCCCGATGGTTCCTTGTATCACTGGGACGGATCAGGACAGGCAACGGGACAATTCCAGGTGGACCTTTCCCCATCGTTCTACGAGGACATCAGCGCGCTTGTGGATGCAGCCAGCGTGGATAGTGGCCTGCTTGACGAGGACACGTTATTCGGCGGCAACGGCAACGACCGACTTTACGGATATGCCGACCGCGATACGCTTGTCGGGGAACGGGGCAACGATCTGCTATACGGCGGCACGGGCAACGACACGTTGTGGGGCGCGGGCGCCGATAACATGTATTCGTACCTGGACGGACGGAATGGCCTATACGGTCAGGCTGGCAATGACAACCTCTACGGCGGAAATGGTCCGGACTCCATGGACGGCGGCGCCGGAAACGATGGAATGTTCGGTGGTGGCGGGACGAATCTCATGTATGGCGGCAAAGGCGCCGACCGGTTTATCGATTGGGCAGGCGAATCCAATACGATCTCCGATCTCGAGGCCCAGGACGCAACGCTGTTATTCCGCAATGGCGGAAAGATCACCAACGCGAAAGATTTTGGCGTCTTTTCGCAATCCCAGCCTTACAACTTCAATGCGGGATTCTGGACTCTCATCGAGGTCACGAACATCGACCGCTACCTGCAAGTCCTGCACCGCAGGCTCAACAATACGAGGCTGCTTGAAAGACCAGACGGAAATTCCTATACGTTCATTCGGCAGGGTCAACAAACGAGCGGTGATGTGGAGATCCTCGGCATGAACGACGGCTTTGGTAGAATTACCATCGGACAGGGACGGGCTGCGCAAATGGCATTCGGCGATATGCTGCGGACACTATATCACGAAATAGGGCACAGCTGGGGCGTTGTCTCCGTGAACCCGTTCTTCCAGGACTTTCTCGGCCTCAGCGGCTGGAGACGTAGTGCGACAAATCCCGGCTTTGG
>JAGQPD010000968.1 GCA_020426865.1 Planctomycetales bacterium | reverse complement strand
ACTGAGGCCAGGCGAAAGCCCACGCCGCCGCCGCGGAACTCAGGCCAGTACCAATTCCGGTACGAGGCCTCGAGGTACACCGCCGACGGGAGGTTGATCCAGCTTCCGCCCCGCATGACGCGGCGGCGGCCACTGTCGTACCGATTTCCGCACCAACACCATACGTTCCCTGTCATATCAAGCAGCCTCAATTCCATGGGGTCCTCCGGATTCGGCCACTTGCCACGATCGCTGTGCGCCTCCGCCGAATCAAGGCGACTTCGGGTGGCCCTCCGCGCCGTACCCATCCCCCAACTCAACTCAGAATCCGGCTGGTTCCCAAACCAATATTTGTCTCTGTTCTTCCCGCCCCAACGACAAGCCCATTCCCACTCCCACTCGGTCGGCAAACGATAGATCCGGTCATTTCCCATTATCGCTGTTAGCAGTTCACCAAACGTTCTGCACATGTACCAACTGACGTAAATACATGGTTGGTCGTATAGGTTGCTGTAGCCGTCTCGCCGACGACGGTGACTCGGGAAAAGTGCTTCGAACTCCTCGTTCGTGACAAAAAACGCTGACAGTGACACGTCTTGAATGGTCGTCAGCACCCGTCCCTTATCGTTGGGTGTCCATCCACTCTGCTTCAAGGATGCGAGACTGTGATATTCAGTGAGATCAAACACGCCATTCGGTAGCGGAACAAAGCTGCTGCAGAACCGCTCCAGGACCTCGCGTCGTCTCTGAGAAAGCGATTCGGCAGCGAACAGCTGAACACCAACGCCATCGGGGCTGGGCACAAAGTCGTCTGCCGACTGCCAACGGCTCTTGCTGTCGATAATCGCTCGTAAATCCAAGAGCGGATCAAGACAACTGCTATCGCGGACGGACAGCAGAATCGAAGAGGCCTGGATCTGAGTTACGAGTTCTGGGACCTCCTCCGGCATCGTCGCTATGAACGCGCCTTCCTCCATCATCAGCGCGTCGCTATAGTCCCTAGCAAACGATAAATCACGGTGCACGAGCCAACGCGTAAGCCACGCTACTGCCGGCGAAAAGCTGATTTTGTCTTGATCGATCGATTCGTACACGATCCACGGATTGTTGAGTGATAACAAATACATCGCCAGCGAGTTGCGCTGGGTGAGTCCTTCGGTGGACGCTAGCGCGAAACGCAATGGCCACTCCCATTCGCTCAAGATGTTGTTTGCTTGCTCATTGTCGCTGGATTCGGACAATTCATCGCCAGGTTCGTGAATCAACCTTAGCTCTTCCTTGACATCAATGGTCTGGTCTTTTGCTGTTTCGCACCATAGTTCGGCAAGTCTGATGCCCGCGAAGTACTCCACGAACGACCGATGCCGAAAGGCAACGCCTTCCTCCTCAACGCCGTCCATCACGTGGTGTTGGGTTAACAGATCGAGTTTCTTGAGGTTTTCAATCGTCGTTTCGTACTTCTCCAAGGCGCCTTGGTAAGCAGCCCCCGTTAGGGCCGACGTGAAGTTGCTATCGCAAATCATCTTCAGCGAAATTGGCCCCAATGTATCGCGGATGGTCTTGATTAAGCCCCGCCGAGATGAGGCGTCGGTCTTGACGTTCGATACTCCCTTAGAAACTAAGTTGTCTACCGCGCGGGTATACAGATCAAATCGATTCGCGACGTTTTTCAAGTCACCTGAAAGTGCCAGCTCCTTCATCATCTTGATCAGGAGCGGCGTCTCCAACAGATCCTTCCATTGATGGCGTTTCCGTTCGTCGTCGTCCGACAAAACATTTAGTTCCGGTTTGTGTGGTATCAACATTGGCGACAGTTTGCTACCCAAGAATTGTCGCTGCTCGTCGGGCCCAAACCCTAACATTTCCAGCATTGACCATTCCTCGGACCGCAGACATTCGAATACGACGTCCTGCGAGAACCGAGAGCTGTGCCGGCCGGCGAGCACGGAGAAACATCCGCGTATATTGCGACTTCGCAAGAACGTGCCCAATCCTGAAAAGTCTCGATCATTACGACGGCGTTCGTCCAGTGCGTCGAACAGCAGCACCAATTCTCCGTGTTTGGCCTGACGGTTCAACCATTCTGTACTCATCGCCTCGTACTCTGTTGGAACAAACTCGGCCACCGTACGTTGAAACAGATTGTCCAGCACGTCCTGGGGTTGCTGTCGCCATTCGAATTCATGTAGCGAAACACTCCCGTCTTCATTCTTACCGACACGAATGGGTACTCGATCGTCGTTGTCGCCCGCAATTGCCTGCTCTGACACAAGTAGCTGGATCGATTTGCCGATGCCACTGTTGCCAAAAATTGCGACGCGGGGAGCCATGTCCGAACCGCTCGGTGCGTGCGGATCGCGCCAGGTTCCCTTCCGTAGCTGTTCGAGTTCATCCGGCGACAATTTTCGTTTTCGACCCGAGGCAGGATCGTTGTCCTGCGTATCACGAGCCACTACATGTTCGGCTAGCACTTGCGTCAGGGGGGAAACAACGTAGTTGCGTCCTTCGCGCTCCCACTGCTCAACTTCGGCTCCACAAAGTTTTTCGCGTAGCCGAGTGGCTCGATCGTAAATCCCCTTCTTCACCGCCAAAGTGATCCGACGCCACTTGGAAAGCCCTTCGTACGCCCCGTTAAGGTCCACCGCCGGTTTCAGCTCGATGTCGGGATCATTCGATGGCATGCAGCCGTCATCCTGATTAGTTGCATGCACACAGGTCCACATGTGCATACGAAGGAGGCTGGGAAATACGGTTTTGAGATCAATGTCGTCCACGCCGGCAATTGCCAAACGTGACGACAAAGGTTCGGCAAATTTCGCCGTAACGGCCGATCGCAAGTCGAGCGCATTGTCGTTCGCCGAGTCCGGATTGTCTGGATGTACCGCCATCATCGCGCACGCGAAGGCAACCTCGCCCGACCGCCCATCCAAAGGGATCGTCGTGAGTTGTGGTAGCTGCGATCTTAGGTCATAAAAGGCTCGCCGCAGATTAAGTGACCAGCGATAGTCGCAATCCCATCCCGCAGCATATTGCTCCCGTACCGCGTACCACGCGTGTTGCAATCCAAGCGAAAACGGTTCGCGTGATGCGTTCATGGACAAATAGCCGCTGGCCTTCGCGGACGGGATCAACACTCCGCAGCCGTGTGCCAAGCGTTCCATCACTAGTTCGGCAACGACGCCTCCCCGATTTGCGAATGCAAACATGACGTAGCTGGCGCAATAGCGATCTGGTACGAGCTGCTTCTTGCTCCGCGTCACATACGCGATCGTGTCACCAGCGAGAAGCAGCCCTGGATGCAACCAACCGACATCCGGGTCGGTGCCCAAAGCTCGAAATGCATTCTTCAATGCTGCGTGGGGAAGAACAGAAAGGAACGAAGGCTCCAGTGCCGATGCGGCGCTGCGTCTATCCTTACAAGCGGACACGTCTGCAAATCTCTCGCGGCAAGCATCTACAATGGAATAGGACCACGCGTGTTCAACTTGATTCGCGAATTGTTGGATTTCGTCGATGTACGCCTCAGGGGCCGCTTTCTTTTTTGTCAACAACGCGATCACATCCAACCGCTTCTCGATTGCGGGGGCCCAGGTTTCAGTGTTCCAAACGCTCGCCTGAAATGCTGTACGAGCTTCCTCGACCCAACCAGTTAACGTGCGTTTGCGCCATTGCTCCCGAGCTGCTTTCAGCAGCACGCAGTGGCTGCCGGTCAAATGGCGGCGGACCAAAGCACAGCCCTTGCTATTCTTTTGCATCTTCATCAGATCGAAGAATACGCCGGTAGCGTCTTCGTTTCGTCGTCGCTGGTCTAGGTCTGGCTTGCCCGTCTTCATGTGCTGTTTGCTGTCCCCTCAGAATGATGGCCGCGGATGCAATGATTGTAGGATACCGTAGGACTAACGAAAAGTGTTGCGTCGAACTGTCACATGCCACCCGTGAAGTAGGGTGACGCTGTAACAGGACATTTTCCCGATAGGTACGGTGTCCGTTGCCGTGCGGTACCAATATCTCGCTCCGATTGCCGTTCATTTTATGGCGACGTGAAATACCAAAGATGATTGCAGACAGGAAATCTTAAACTGTGCGAAAGCGACAGTCAGATCGAAGATCCGCCACCTGGCACGATGATCGAGGTCACGTCCTCCGATTGATCTGTGACCGACTGGACTGCTGCCTGCACATAAGCAGCGACGACGTTACCGAGCAGTTCCTTCAGATCGAGATCCTGTTCCAAGCCCGCGATTCCCGTGGATTTCCTCGAGGGCCAGTTTGCAGTCTTTTCCGCAAAACTGTGTCTCTTTCTGTCATCCCTAATGCAAACAAATCGCTCGGTTGGCTCATCCTGCCGCGGTCACTAACGGCAACCGCGCTCTTAAGATGCCATTACCGGCTGACAGACCCTGCATGGGCCGACGGTGCAACCTAGTGGTTGTGGAAATCCAATGCAATTCTGCGCCTCATGCTGATGGGACGGTCTGGACGGTATTTTGCATAAACCGGTCCCTTACCCCAATCCCGGACGACGAACGCCGTTCTATTCAACAGACGGTCGAAAGTATCGCGTTTTCTTTCGTTTCATGAATGGAGGTTCGTACGATGGGTCTGCAATACATTCCAAACATTCTTCGCAATCAACGGTACACAGGCCAACCAACGTCCGGAGAACAACATTCCGTCGATCTCATGACGCGACGCGGTCTTTTGCCAGCATCAGCGTCGGAGGTCGACGAACGAGAACAACCGCGAGACGGCACTCGCCGGACCGTCAAGGTCGTTGGTGCCGCGCGACACGATACGCGGATCATTGCCCAGAGAACTGGCAGCGACACCGGCCCATCCACATTCGAACACGCTTGGGACGGTCCGGCTGTTCGATGTGCACGAGCGATGCAACAACTCGGTACGCGGGTCAGCCTGCGTGTGATGGTGGGAAAGGACGGGGTTGGAAAACAAATCACGCAGCTTGCCTGTGAGTTCGCTTCGTTCGACACGTACCAATGTTTAGACCGGACGTGGCAGCAAGTCTCCATTGCAAACCACGATGCCTCACCGCGGGAGATTGCCTGTTACAACAATCGGCCTTCCTTGACCTCCAATCCGATCACTCCGGCGATTTCGCACGAGTTGTCTACGGCCGACACCGTAATCGTGTTTGCCGACGGGGCAAACCTTACGGCGGCGCTGCATTCGGTTTTGGCCGCCGGTAGCGCAACGGTGTTGGTAACGAGTGATGATCCGGCGACGTTAGCTGCCACGGAGCTGAATCGATTCATGCAGAACGCCTCGGTCACCATACTATCCGATCAACAGTTCTCATTAATCACAGATTGCGTGGACGACCTTCACAACGATCGCGATTATCGCGACGCCTACGTCGCCCCCGACCGGCTACCGGAAAGCAGGGATCAGTTTGCCGCAGCCAGAGTCAAGGACATTGATCGCGCACGGTTGGCCGGGTACTTTGCTACGTATTGGACCAATGGTATGGCGAAGCATGAGGCCATGCAGCTTGGAGCGCAGCGTGCGATACAGTCCATCGCGAACCGTGGACGGTAGAGATCGCCGCTCAGTCAAATGCATCGAGGGCAACGGCGCGGGTCCCGTTCCGGCGCATGTTTTCCGCCGCCGTCGGAATCGTCGCAGCGATTTCCGCTGGCAGGTCGTGTTGGTCGATACTCACCCCCACCAGCACTGGCCCTCGTCCGGGGTCGTGCAGGAACCGTTCCAAGTCTGCGAGCTTTGACACCGTAATTCCCTGTCCGCCAAATGCTTCTCCCAACTTGGCATAGTCCCACCGCGGCAGCACATCAAAGAAACTGGCTGCGGGCAATCGGTTTTGAAAGAACCGCTCTGGTGGTGGTAGAATCTGCATATCAACCAGGTATTGTTCGATACCGTACGTCCCGTTGTCCAAGACAAACACGACGGCATCACACCCTCGTTTGGCGAGCGTGGAAAACGATTGCGGCAGCATCTGAAAACCGCCATCGCCGACAATTGCGAGGACCTTGGTCGCCGGATCAACGGTCGCGACACCTAACGTTGCACCACAGGTGTAACCAATGGACAACCACGCTGTTTGGGCGACATATCCGCCTTGCCGCTTGATCGTTAAATCAGCCGATGGAAACAGCGCCAAACTCGTATCGACCAACAAGGTGTGCTCCTCCGTCAAGAACCGTCCAACGGTTTTGAAGAAATTGTCGTACGTAATCGGCGAGTCGCTCGGTCTTTCCATCGCGTCCTGGGACATCGCGGCACGGCGTTCTGTTAACACTTGAAGACCAGTCAGTTCCGACGATGGTCTTTCGGCGCCCAGCAGTTCGATCAACCTAGGCAAAAGCAACGACAACGGCACGTTGGGATACAATACGGGCCCAATTCGAACCGCATCGTCAGACGCCAAGATCATTCGGTCTTTCGAGTTGATGACAACATCTGCATAGAAATCGCTCATGATCGTTCCAAGAGCCAACAGGCAATCCGACTGCTCGACGACGTCACGGACATCCTGCGGTGCAAACTTGCTGTCATAAACGCCGACGAACTGATCCGCGAATTCAGTTTCCGCAATGAGTCCTTTCCCCATCAGTGTCGTTGTGTAGGGTAAACCGGACTGCCGCACCAGTGCACGGAAAAGATCGACGAGCTTCCGTCGCGTCAATAGTTCGCCTCCCCAGATGACGGGACGACGAGCATGATGGATCTTCTCCATGATAAGCTTCGCTGCGACGTCGGCCGCCGAGTTGGCGATGGGACCATGCTGTATTGATTTAGAAAGCGGTGCTTTGGGAGCATCACATTCCGCTGACCAAATCCCCTGCAACACCTCGATATAGACGGGGCGACTGGTCTTTACGCATTCGCCCAAAACCCGGTCGATCTCTTGGGGTGCTTCGAACGGATCGCAAATAACCGCGGAAGCGACCGTTACTTCCTCAAAGATTTTCGCATCGGTTCGAATCGGATCGATCGCGTGTGCGAACAGAATCCCTCGATGTTTGAGGTTTTCGAATTTCGATGGCGGTGGGCTGCCGTTGATCAACACCACCGGGCAGAACTCGACGTAGGCTCCGGAAATCGCGTTGTATAGACTGTGCGACCCGACGCCGTAGGTCGCGCAGCAGACACCGATTCCTCGATAGCGAGCATAGCTATCCGCCGCATAGCCTGCCTCCAATTCGTTGGTGGTCCCAACACAATCGATGCCTATTGCTTGGGCCGACAGCAGAAATTCTGCCGTATAGTTTCCCGGAATGGAAAAAAGGTGGTCTGCCCCCAGTTCAATCAGACGCAAAGACAAGTATTCGGCAACAGTAGGCATATGGTTGTTCCTTAATCTAAGCGAGGGGCGGCAAGCTGAATTCCGACGCCAGCATGTCATCCGTACTTTCCAGGGCCCCTTCAACCCATCCCTGTTGCGATGACCAGGCCTCGCCACAAACGTGAAGCCTCAGGTCCGGTAATGGTCGGCGCAACTGGCGTTGGACCTTGCGGCTATCGGCACCGATCTTCCAAAAGTGCCATCCCCCGCCGAATGGCTCCTGCGTCCAATCCTGGTAAACTGTTACGTACGGATCCAAAGCGACAGATTGTTGCGATTCCGGGTTCAATCCATGTAATTCACGCAATTGGCGTTGCAGTTCCAAGACCAATTTGCGAGATGCGGACTGCCGTTCGATGAACTCCGGAATCCCCACGCCGGGCGGGCATACCGATGGATGTGGTAGATAGCGCTCGGCATCGCGTGCCAGCCCCGCCCAAAACTCGACGGATGCCCCGTCGTTATAACTGGCCATCAATACCGAGTTTTTTCGACCAGGTGGTTGTTGCGCGTCACCGGTATGCCAATAGTAACATTGTCGCACAGGAAGGTCGGTCGCCGATCGTCCGGCAACCATTCCTCGACTTTCTTGCCACCAAGGTCGCGCGTAGGCAGCGAAGATTTTGAAGGCTGGTTGGGGCAAGACGGTTCGGATGGCCTGTTCGAATTCTTGTGACGAAAAGATCACGCTATCGGGATGCAGCAGTTCGATGGCTCGTCGTGGCATGGCAAGGACGACCGAATCGCTTTCGACGACCGTTGCATTCTCGCCACTGGGAGTCTGGCGAAATCGCTGTTGATGGGACGTATCGAACAGCAGGATAAATTTGTGTCGAGCCTGATCGTAATCGATCCGGTGAAGCCGATGATTACGGAAAACGTGGCCCCCGCGTGCCTGAAACTGACGCGCAAGTGTTCGTGGCAATGTTTCGAAGCCATCCGCCAGTCGCATGTACTTCAGACCTGGTGCAAAGTCGGCGATCAAAAAGGGAATCGCTTCGGCGGCGGACCAGTTATTGACGATCGTATCGTACCCACCAGCATCGCGAATCAAGCGATACGCTTCATCGCTATATTCCTCGAGCAGCAGATTCCAGAACCCGACATTGCGCAGCTGATGAGCTTGGTGCTGATATTTGAGCGCGATGGCGTGCAACAGATCGCCCGGTGAGCGCGACTTTTCGTCGCGTTCCAGGTCGTAGGGAGGGTTAAGTGCCGGGTCGGACCAATCGGCATCGGCGAACCGCTGTCCGCGGAGGTAATACAGGTTCCTTCGCTCCGGATCGCCGACCCTCAATTCTTCGCACGGCAGGTTGAAATCGTCCACCAGTTTTACAACACGAGAATGCGCATTCAAGAATCGCATCCCTCCCAATTCCGCCGGCGTATGTTCGATTCCTGGCAACCGAACCGATTTCAACCGCCCTCCAATCCTGTCCGAATACTCAAATAGCCCGACGTTGTCCACTCCCGCACTCACCAGACGCCAACCGGCGTAGGCACCCGAGACACCACCGCCGATAATGGAGACGTTATGCTGTTGCTTTTTCATTGGTTATCCTGACGGACTATACGCTTGCCGGTGGTTCAAACTGGGTTCCATGCACGAGCTAAGTACTCACATTCCGCACCCTGAAATG
>JAGQPD010000967.1 GCA_020426865.1 Planctomycetales bacterium | reverse complement strand
CCGATGGAACCTCCCTGGAGGATGATCGTGGCATCTGCCGCCTCAAGATCGTCTCCTACCTGCCCCCCCGATTCCACCTGCAAGGTGCTGCCCGCGCCCATTTGGAAGTCGTTATCGACCGTAGCACCGCGATCTACGACCACGACCTGGTCTCCACGAATACCCAAGGGGACTGGATCCACCGATGCGGTCAGGCGACGGATCGGAGCGGGAGGTACGTCCGCCAACTCAAGAATTACCGTATCGCGATTGACCAAATCGTCAAAGAAATAGAAAGGCGTACCATCCCGAAGAACTCCCGATAACTGCGAAGCCCCACCGATCAGCTCGACTCGATCCCCAACCTGATTTAATCCTTCAATCCGTTGACCGGATCCATAGAAGTTGTTTCCCCGCAGCACAGCGTGAACACTATTTGATTTTGGGATTGATTTGATAAATCCGCCTTCAATGGTCAAGCTTGTGTTCGGCAATGTTGCCAGAACCTGAACGATTTTGCCACCGGCAATCGTCAATTGAGAAGTATCGCGCACGAACAGACTGTCGAACTCACCACCGGTGATGGTAATGTCACTTTGTCCAACAATACTACCACTTCCCCAATTGCCACCGGCGATCGTACCATGTGCGTTTACAACGTATTGGTTTGCGATCGTGCCGCCGTGGACCTCGAGGTGTGAAGCGTAGATCTTTGTTCGAATATCCAAAGACCCACTTGCCATGGTAAAAGAGTCTGCCGCGATCGAGGCATCTGGTCCAATGCTTGCTCCGATGAATGTCACGTCACCACCGGTGACGTTCAAGTTGGAACCGACGGTCGTATCCGAAAGCAGTAATTCAGCGTCTGTGACGCGCAAGTACGTGCCAATGGTCCCGTCATGGACTGTCAAACGACTGGAACCACTCGCCACGACATTGTTGCCAATCGTGCCCGTCGTCATCTCCAGTTGCGAACCGCTGGCGAGCTGAAGTCGATCACCGAAGACACCATTATGCACCGATACATACGTGCCGAGCAAGGCAGTGAAGTCAGCTCCGATGGTGGCGTTGGCGATGTCTACTCTGGCCGAGGCAGCGGTCATCGCCCGTCCGATTTCGCCACCCTCGACAACCGATACCGTGCTGCCCCGACCGGCCTGAAAGGAATTTCCAATTCCCGGAGCGTCCACGACGATGTGCTGTCCTTCATGCACGCCGTACGGTCGGTCCCCTTGAGATACGACCAACGCATCGGCGGCAGGTGCAAGGGGAGCGAATTCAAGCTTGATCGGATCGGACCCCCACAATTGTTTTTGGATGGCGAACGGTGTCCCGTCCGCATAAATCCCCGACAACACTGCGGGTGACGGTATTTCAAGGTTGAGTGTATCGCCCAACTGAACCAAACCTTCGATGCCTTCGATTGGTTCCCCATCGACTCGAAAATCGCTCCCGACGAGCGTCATGTTCTTCGCCGAACCGGCAAAGCCATAACCAATCGCGCCGCCCGCGATCCGCGTCGGCCCGTCATAACGAAGTTCCGTGATCTTTCCGCCCGTCATGTTGAGCGACGTATCGGCCGCTAGTTGCAGCTTCGCCCCAATTTCGCCGCCGGAGATTTCCACCGCGGAACGCGACGCGTACACGTCACCTTCGATCGATCCGCCGCGAATGCGGATCGTCCCCGGCGTTAAGATGTTGACAACACCGCCGATGCGACCGCCATTCATGGTCAGGGTGCTGTTGAGGGAAAAGTTGAGGCGATTGGCCACCTCGCCGCCATTCATCTCCAAGTCGCCGTAGATGTCCATGGTAGCGGTGGGAGGTCCCTCGATCACTCCTCCGTTAATGATTGCTTTCGAACCTTCGTTGATGAAAACCGTATTGGTGATCTTTCCACCATTCATCACAAAGAGCCCGCTGCTCCGAGGGTTCATCCGGACATTAGCGACGGTCGCATCTTCATTCAATGTCGCGCGACCAGTGCCGTAAATCGAGATGCCATTCACTTGCGCGGCAGTAACCTCGGCCGTCGCCGCGTCACTGAGCGAGAACGTATCGACCGATCCGCCGCTGACGTGCAACGAACTGTCTCGTAGCGAAAATCCACCGGACTGGCCACCGAGGACATGAATCGTAGCGCCGTTAGATGCTGAAACTTGCTCGACCCCTCCCGAACGGCAAATCAACTCGCCGCCATACATGAACGCGTCTCCTTCGATGGTTCCGCCCACCACCTGTACCGTGGCATCCACCATTTCCGCGTAGCGACCGATCGTGCCACCGGCTGCGACGTTGAGCTGACTGCCCGGGCCAGCTTGAAAATAGCGTCCGAGGCTGCCGCCGCTGACAACATCCAACGTTTGACCCGCACGGATGGAAATCGGGGCATCGGCGCTGGCGACGGTGTAATGGTCGACCGTCACCGGGGCAATTTCGGCAATTTCCAGCGTGATCGCGCCGTCAGCCAAGTAATCCTGAACCAATGGGGAAAATGCGAACGGCGTTCCATCGGCGAGAATGCCGCTAAAGATTGTGTAATCCGCCGCGGTAAATAATTGGGTATCGCCTACGTTCTGTAGCCCGCTGATGAGTTGACCATCGATCCGAAATGCTCCCCCACGAATGGTCGTGTTGTCTGCCGCCAGGGTAAGCTTCTCACCAAAGGCTCCCCCCTCGAAAACCAGTGTCCCGCCGACGATTCTCGAATTGTGCGCGATGACACCTCCCGACATGGTCAGCGACGTGTTCACGAAACTGCTCGGATCGTCCAAGCGACCACCGGATACGTTCACGGCCGTTGCGCCATTCGCATACGCGCCGTTCAGCGAATAGCCGCCCGTGACATTGAGCGTACTTCCGCTAAAAGCTCCAATACCACTGACCCATCCCCCCGTCAGATTGACTTCGATGTTTTCACTAAGCACATCCACTTGGCCGGCGGAGACTCGATACAGTACGAACGCCCCATCAGAAATCGTCAGTTGGGTGTTGGACGTCAGCACATCAGGAACAACGTCGGGGGGCGCATTGATAATCGTTTCGAACTGACCGCATACGCACGTAGGACTCACCGCGATCAGGTATCGCAGTCACCCATCCCGGCTAGGGACGCGGTCGAGCGTCTCTTGTCGGCGCGGGAGGGGAAGGAATTTGCCAAATCGCTCGACGATGTAACGCTCAAGACCGATCTCCGGGAAGCCATCCACGAGCTCCGCAAAGAAGCGGCCGGCAGCCAATCACCGCGCGAAGACGATGGAATGCGTCGCGCGTTGGCGGCGATCGCGTTGCATCGGCTGGGGCAGGGAGTGTTGGATCTGGGATTTGATGGGGACGTATCGGCGCAGTCAGCTTTCTTGGCGGTGCACGTCCGTTGCGGGGTGTTACCCAGTAGCCTGCTCGGTCCGATCCTGGCCGAGGAGCCTGGCGCGGCCCGGGACGTCGCGTTGCAAGCGTTAGCGGTCGACGAGGTGGGGCATCTTACCCCGACGGAGCGCTGGGCGCTGAAGGAACGGCTGGAACGGCTGGCCGCCCACACGACCGATCCTCGCTACGCCACGTGGTGCGAGGCCATCGGACGTCGGTATGAACTAGAAAAGATGCCCCCCCGTGTGCCCGCGCGCTGAGCCTCCCGGCCGCATCCTGCCGCACGTGCGATGGCAAGGAATCGGCCGCTGTCACAACCGCCAACCCTGCCAACCACCTCCGTCGGGCATGGCCCGACAGCGTCTTCCCCCACCTGCCAGCGCCGCGTCAATTCTGACACGCCCCAAAGTTGTCCTTCCAGACCGTGTAGTCCGCCGCATTCACCTCGCCATCAAAGTTGCCATCGGCTTCCAAAGCGAGAAACGAACCATAGTGGTCCTTCCAGACCGTGTAGTCGGCGGCATTAACACAGCCATCAAAATTATAGTCGCCGGAAAGAAAGGGGACGAAGACCGGTTGGAGTCGGGGGGCGGGGCGGGTGGTGTGGGGGAGCAGCGCGATGGGGTCGCGGGCCAAGACCGCGTCG
>JAGQPD010000966.1 GCA_020426865.1 Planctomycetales bacterium | reverse complement strand
TTACCACCACCATTGGGACCAAGAAACGCAAAGATTTCACCTGCCGTGACGGCGAAAGTCACGTCGTCCAACGCACGTCGACGACCGTAATGGTGCGTCAGCTGTTGGACTTCAATTGCGGACAAGGCATCCATCGCAACCTATCAGTGCGTCGAACCATCGTGCGCATCTCCCGGAGCATGATGGTCGGGCTGGCTACCGCCGTGCCCTGTACCGTGACCCTCGCCATTGGCGTGCTCCGCGGCCTCGTGACTGGCCGCTTGATGCGATTCGTACGGCGCGACTTTGGCCGCATGAATCATTCGCTCTTCAGAATATCTGAACAATCGCATGCCAACGTCGGGCACAAGCATGGCAACGAGAAATACCGACATGAACGCGGCGGGAATCGTCAGGACGTACTTCCAGTTCGCCTCCCACAACAGATGCATAAAAAACATCACCACCAACATGGCTTTCGTGCAGGAAACCGCCATCATGAACGCTCTTGATACGTTCGCCGAAAACGGCCACATCGACGACGTCGTCAAGAATGACGCGCCCGTTAGCACGCACAATGCCACAAACACTGCCAAATACTTGCCCACCCCACCGTGGGAACCGTGCTCTTCCGAGTGCCCGTTCTCGTGTGTCTCGGCATGTGTCATATTTGTTTGCTCCCGCTCATCCGGTAGGTCGTTGAATACGAATTGTATTTCCGATTGCTTGCGATCTGAATCAGCACCATTCTAAAACAGATACAACAGTGGAAACAGGAAGATCCATACAAGGTCCACGAAGTGCCAATATAAACCGGAATTCTCTATGAATCCGGCTTTGGACTTGTCCAACGTCATTGGTAGAGCCAACGCAAAGACGATCAAACCAACCAACACGTGGATCGCGTGAAACCCAGTCAGTAAGAAGTAGGTACTTGCCCACATGTTGCCACCAGGAATCACCATGGGCAACTTCATCCATCCGCGGACGCGTCCTTCGGCAAAGTGTTCGTTCAACCCAAGTTCCGCCTCACGCACCAGGCTCATGGCACGAGATTGGGCCTGAACCAACCGGTGTTGTTCGTCGAGCACGGCAATCTGCCCGCCCACCTCCGCCAGCTTCCCCGCATCGCGTTCTGCCTCGGGTGCGGCCTGAAGGGATGATTGCGTCGCCACCAACTGCTCTCGTTGTTGCGTTAGCCGTTGGTCGGTAGACTTGATCTCCGGTTCCAGCTGTTCCAATTGCTCAAGAAGTGCCTCCCGTTGACCATGACGGGGATAGATCGCAGATGCCACCAACTGAACGGCTTCAAACCTGGGTCCCACTTGATCCGTGGCGGCCGCCTTCCGTTCGGCCGGCAAAACGAGCCCTTGCAGAATTGTATCGACGGTGTCCAGCTTCTCTTGGTCCGCGGCCGCCAGCTGCTGATTCTCGTCGCGACGGGCTTCGATGCTTAGCCGCTCGTCCTGCAACGACTCACGAACCGCCGACAAATAATACAAATCAGCTCGCTCCCAGAGCAAGCTACGTGGCTTGGCCGGATAGATCCCGTGTGCGAACTTCGAGTTGTACTCGTACATCTTAATCAGCAAGAAGATCGTTCCCAAAACGAAAGTCAGCATCAGCCAGAACTTCGCCGATGACGCTCGATTGGCATGAGCCGCTTCCAGCGACAAAACGACCGTCACGCTGGAACAGATCAGAAAAAATGTGTTGACGGCACCCCAGATTTCGATCAAATGCACGTCGTGCGGTGACGGCCACGCTGGTGCTCCGAATCGCAACACGATATAGGTACCGATCAGACCGGCGAAAAACATGATTTCCGTCGAGAGAAACAACCACAGACAGAGCTTGCCGTTCCTCAGCGGAAGCGCAGGCTGATATTCCAAATGCACGTGTCCAGCGTGATGCTCACTACCGTGTTCTGACATTTCTGACAAACCTTCTTCTTGTCGATTTTGCTCCGACCTCGCAGTCGGACGAGTATGCTATTAAATGCTGTTAAAGAAAAGGCACCCAAGCCAACAGTATGAGCACCGCCGGGAGGTAGACTAACGAAATATGCAACAGCCGCCGTGAGGTTAACTCATCCTGGCGGATTGTGAACCGAATGGCACATCCCAACTGGATCACTCCGAGTGCCGTAGCGACCAACAGATAGACCAATGACGGCGGCGAGAGTGCCGCCGGCACCAGACTCACCGGAATCACGGCTATCGCACCCAGAAGCGCTTGATGGCCCGCCCTTCTTCCGGTCGGATCGGTCACGGTAATCATCTGGATTCCCGCGTTGGCGTATTGACGGCGATAGAGCCAAGCGATCGCCATGAAGTGCGGAAACTGCCACAGGAAGAGCAACAAGAACACCGACACGATCCAGGCGTGCGTCGGAGCCCCGGTCGCATACCAACCAATCAGCACCGGCATCGCCCCGGCCAC
>JAGQPD010000965.1 GCA_020426865.1 Planctomycetales bacterium | reverse complement strand
TCTTTTTTGCCATATTAGGCTAATTCCCCTTCGGCATCTTGACTTGTCGGCGTCACACGGTTGATTCCAGTCTGAGCTTCAGCGGGATCGACGATCAGCACGCCCTCGCCGAACTCCAATTCATCCTCTTGGACCGGGCGACCACGGTCATCGAGTTTCATATCTGCTTCCGCGGTACGTTTCTTGGCGACATGCAACAGTTGCTCGTACAGTTCCTGGCGATCGGCGTTGTTGATCGTACTGACCGCCTGCGTCACTTCGCCGAGGTATCGCAAGAACGCCGTCCGTCGTTCACCTTCCTGCCGGACTCGATTGCGTCGCCGCAGGTACATGCCCAACTTGCGTCCGACCGACTGCAAACCGAGCCGCAGCTCTTTTTGAATTTCGGGATAGTGAGCGACTGCTTCTTTCGATTCGCTGGTAAACGGCACCCAGACGCTGGCGATATGGACCATGACGGTAATCGGGCCCTTGGGCAATCCACCTCGCGACTGTGAGAGGCCATAGCTGCGCCAATTCGTGTTGATCATCGTTTGCGTGATCGCACAGGCCGAGTGCTGGAATTGCAATGGCACTCGATTGGCAAACCGCAAGACTTCCATTGTCTGCCCTTCGGAGATATTCACCGACTGCATCGCGTCGCGCAACTGATCGATCTCTTTGGGTTTGAGCTTCCCGGGCGACTGCCGACGTTTCATCCCCGCCCCTTTGAGGATCTTGTCGGCCCCTTCCGACCCCAGGCCGTTGAAGGTACTGATGAGGAATTGCCGGAGCGTACGGGCATCGCTCTCTTCGATCAACTCCGAAAGAAGTTCCTTGGTCACTTCTTGCATGGCCGCCTGTCCGCCATAGGCCAGGCCGACTTCGATTTGGAACGGATTGCCGCGATAGACCGAGGGAGGCCGCGTTGCCGCGGCGTAGAACTCGCCTGGCACGACCTGATGCAGCCCCTTGAGGATCAAGTCTTCACCGATGGGGGAAATGCAATCGGTTGATGGATTGCTGATTTTCGTCTCTTGAATGGCTTGATACAACGAATCGGCTTCGCGTTGACCGATTCGTGTCGTACGGGCACGCGGGCTGAGCTTGGCCGTCTGACAGACCTTGCGTGCGATCGACGGGCTGACCCGTGAAAAACTCGACGTCAGAAACGATGATAGCGTCGGCTCTTTCGATTCCTTCAGCATCGCCGCCAACCGCCCTAGCTCCACGCCGTACGGATGCGGCTTGATTTCACGAGGCTCTTCGGGCAGCTTTTCCGTGGAACTATGGTAATCGATCTGGTTGCCATCGGGATCGACATAATGGATCGTTACGTGCGGATTGGCGATCGCTGTTTGCTGCAAGTATTCGTCGACACTACCGCGCCCTCGCTGGTAGCGGGCCTCCAGTTCGATCGTCACTCGCGTACCATGGTCGACGTCCACCCACTCAATGCCCATCTTGTCGATCAGTGACTGACCCTTGTCACCAGGCGGGATATCAACCCCCTCCCCTTTGCCGTTGAGGATTTCCGGATGGTTCTTTTTGGTGTCGATCTGGATTTCGTAGTAGTGCGCCGGTTTGTTCTTGGAGGTCTTGGAAATGATCTTTACCGGCTTGCCAGTCGTCTGCACGCCATACATCCCCGCCGCACTGATCCCAATCCCCTGCTGACCACGACTCTGTCGTAACCGATGGAATTTGGATCCGTACAGCAGCTTGCCAAAGATCAAGGGAATCTGCTTCTTGAGAATTCCCGGTCCGTGATCTTGAATTCCCACTTTGTAGCGGTTCGCCGAAGTCTGCTCGATGTGGACCCAGATTTCGGGCAGGATTCCGGCCTCCTCAGAGGCGTCCAGGGCATTGTCCACCGCCTCCTTGACCGTTGTTAGCAACGCCTTGCGGGGATTGTCAAACCCTAACAGATGACGGTTCTTGGCAAAGAACTCGCTGA
>JAGQPD010000964.1 GCA_020426865.1 Planctomycetales bacterium | reverse complement strand
CCAGACGCGCTGGGCTGCTCAAAATGGTTGAATCTCCTGTGACAATGTTTGGGCAAGTTTTGTTCCTTTCTTTGTCGACGGTAGGGCCGCTTGACGCTGGGCGCCGAACGAAACTCCCAGTTTGTCGCGGACCCACCGGACGACGTCGGTTGTTTTTACGGCGGCGAAAGCCCGTGCGATGAATTCCTGCGTAGGACGCGTGACGGCTGCGGCCATCGCCAAGACGCTCTTGGTGAATCCTCCCTGGCTCTGTTGTCCCTCCAGTCGTTTTCCCTTTCCGATCAACGATTCTAAGACTTCCGTGCTGGCAGGTAACCGCTCCCCGGGACGAGCTTGCTCCGATTGCTCCTGGACGAATTTCACCAAGTCGTCCGCCACCCGTTGTGCTCTCTCCGACGTCGCCACAGGATGCAAGGCGTCCCGCAATTCGGCCGCTGCCTCGCGGTGATAGCCCCGCACACGGAGTGACTCCAGGGTGACGTTGGCCGTCTGCAGTAAACTCTGCCAGGCGTCGAGCGACTCGTCGTATTGTCGCAACCAACCGAGTGTGAGATTCAATTTGCCCAGATTGAGCTCTTGGCCTGGATAGGGTTGCGGGACGTCCAAGAAGGGGCAAAGACTTCCAGTGCCCCATGTGCCCCCCGGAAGCTGGTGGGAGCATAAAGGACCAAGTTCACGAACAGCTCGATCACGCCATAACTGTCATGATGGTGTGCGGGACGTTCTTGCCAGCTCGGAGCCCACAACGGCGCAATGGAGGGTACCAACTCGGTGGCGGAGACCTCCGCCTCATTTTTGTTGTTCGCCAAAACCAACCAATTTTGAGCAGCCCAGCGCGTCTGGCTTTCCATGGCCCAGTCTTGCAGCGAGTCAAAAATCTCCCCACTCCGCTGAGCTTCGGGGCGGACCGATCATCTTGAAGACCATGAAGCGCGAAGCTCAGTCGGAGCCTTGCGATGCGTGGGAAAAGCTCCAGCTGAAAGCCCGCGCCGAATAGTTCCCCTCGGCCGAGAGCCGATTGTCGCGGGCGTCAGCGGAGATCGCACAGAAATCTCGGACGTATTTCTTAAGTGCGCAATCCGCGTGGAATGGGAAGACCGCTTCCACGCGCTCGGGCAACGCGTCCTAATTACCCCTTCCGTTTTCTTGTTGAGACCAGAAGCAGCTGAGACAGCGGCGCTACAACCATAATGCCAGAATGAACTGGCTCTCATGCCGTCGCGAAATACCTCCAGTCCAGCGTGGATATGCGTTTCTGCGCGACGGTTCCCTTCAGTACCTGGCGAAAGTCTTAATGCGTGGTGACGTATCGAAGGCTCTGGCCATCGCCACGTCGTTGGCGATGGCCAGGAGGGTGTCGTCAACGCCAAAGCCGGAAGATCGCCGAGAGGATCGTGTGCGCTGCTGAGTGAAGGACGAAGCATGTCCCGACACCGGATAGACGTTGGCGACGGCCGCGGTTCGGCTGAAGTTTTCTTTCCAGACACTATAGTCGGCGGCGTCCACGATGCCGTTGTTGTTTCCATCGGCCGCCAGATTTGTGGTGGACCCAAATTGGTCTTTCCAGATCGTGTAGTCTGCCGCATCGACGATGCCGTTTCGGTTGTAGTCGCCTGGCAAAAGTGGGCTGGAAACTTGTAGCTCGAATGCGCCAATATCGATCCGGTTCCCACTGATCCGCACGTAAGGTTCGCCCCGTTGGTCGTGGAACGGCACACCGTCAACGCCGACGACCGCGTGGGGATCGCCAGCGTCAAGGGCGGGGCTGCCGGGAACCAGGGCATGGGTCCGCGTCGAGCCACCGTTGAATGCCAAGGAAGGAACCAGGACCGTATCGATGTCGATCGTGCCGACACCATTGTTCCCCACGATGTTACCGTTGCCGCTATTGGTGCCGTCGTGCGCAATCCCGCCCGACGAAGCCGCGTCACCGATCAGGCTGTATTCTGCCGTCACTTTGTTCCGGTCTTCAACGACCCCTGGTGACACCTCGGTAGACGCGCGAAAGATATCGCTCGCCGCCAAGCTGCCGCCGGACGAATACGCCAGGTTGCCGGCGACGATTGTGCCGTGAAGTTCGAGATCGGTGCTCCGGATCCAGAGGCCACCGCCGACTGAGCTCAATGCCTGCGCAGTACCCGCTCGGTTATTCGTCAGCGTGACGTTGTTCAGCGTTGCGGTAGCGCCTTCGCTCCAGATCGCTCCGCCGTCCTCGTAGGCGGCGTTGCTTGACAACGTGCTGTCGGAGATCGATACCGTTCCGGAGGCGCGAATCGCCCCCCCATCGCGGGTGGCCGTGTTGCTTGACAATGTGCTGTTGGCGATCGAAATGGCTGACCCGTAAATCGCCCCACCGTCAGAAGCCTTGTTGCTTGACAACGTGCTGCCCGTGATTGATACACGTCCCCCGTAAATCGCCCCGCCTTCTCGGATAGCAGCGTTGAGTGAGAGTGTGCAGTCTGCGACCAATACCGTTCCCGCACTGTTTTCCCAAATTGCCCCTCCGAGACTGGCGTAATTCTGTGCGAGCGTGGTGCCGTGGAGCATCATCGTACCACTATTGCTGATCCCACCGCCACCACCACCGTGGTAAATTTCTGGGTCTTGATCATCTTGATATTCGTTGGCGCGGTTCGCAGAGATGAAGCTGTTGGTGATCGTCAGCATGCCGTTGTTGTTAACCCCTCCACCGGAGTTCGAGTCGTTCGAGGTTACCGTACTGTCAGTGATCTCCAGTGTGCCGGAGTTGAAAATCCCACTACCCGAGTTCCCGGACACTACGGTGTTGGTAATCGTCGCTGTTCCGGAGTTGGCGATCCCACCGCCGGTGTAGTCGCCGTAGTAGAAACTGTCCGCACCATTGCCCGAGACTGTGCTGTTGGCGATCACCAACGTGCCGGAGTTAAAAATTCCGCCGCCGTAACCTTCGTTGACGAAAACCAACCCGTTTCCGGAAATCTCGCTGTCGGCGATCATCAGTGTGCCGGAGTTGAAAATCCCACCGCCGAGGCCGGGGGGAGATCCGGCGGCGTTCACGAAGTGGTTGGAAACCGTGCTGTTGGTGATCGTCAGTATGCCAGCGTTGAAGATTCCTCCGCCACCGAAGAGGATTGTTGACGATCCGAAATTGGCAATCAGCCCCTCGGCGATTGTGAGCCCATTGATTACGGCGCCGCCGCCGGTCACCGAACGTGCAACCGAGAAAACGCGACTGGCTTGATTGCCACTGATCGTTAGTTGCGCGGCGCCCGGCCCGTCGATCGTCACCGCTTCGGTGATGGCGAGTTCACCTTTGGTCAAGTAAATCGTACCGCTGCTCGCCGATCCAGCGAAACTGATCGTGTCCTCACCAGGCGAATTGTTCGCGTCTGCGATCGCTTGACGCAAGCTGCCCGGCACTGTGCCCGGTATGCCATCATCGAGATTACTGACCACGAACGTGGCCAACATTTGTCGGCCTTCCAGCGGTTCCACACCCAAGCGACGTTGGCAAGGCCTACGCGCTGGCTGTGAACGGCGATGATCGCGTCCAGTCACACGCTGCTGACCGGGATGGTAACCAAGCCGACGTTGATGAGTCATTTCCGGTGTCCTCCAAGAGCAAAAGGCGGATTGCCCTCAAAACAGATTTGCCCGCCGAACAGATTTGCCCGCAGCTGTCGTAGGTGATCGCATCTTGTTATCCCTCCGCAACGGAACATCGTAAGTACCAGTGCTGTGTTACGCCTAATTATTGGGGTTGGCAGAACCAGTCGCCACGCGTTAGTGTCCGGGTCTTGCCGGGCAAACCGTGGGCGAACGCCGCGGCTGATCCTAAAAGTCAAGGTTCGACACAGCAGTAGCCTGCCTTTCATACCGCCATCGCGTTATGTCTCGTGTATGTCTTCGCCTCGCCATCTCCGTGGCAGTAATTCAGTGACTGACTTCATGGCGTCTGTCTACCGAAGTCACTTCTCCGACACAGCGACGTGCGATTCCGCACATCGCTGAGCATCGACCGCTTGACTTTTCCTATTCATTCACTGCCTAGGGATGGCACTCGTAGTATTCCAATTGCGTGCACATTGCGTACCCTTGTGTTGATTGAGACGGATGCAGGCGCTTGGAGACTAGGCGGCGTGATTGATTCAACCGTTCCGTAACGTCAATGCCGCTCAGAAAACGCACAGAAAACGCAAACAGAAAACGCAGACGCGCTACTTGTTGGAGTGGTTTGGCGAGACTGGGTAAGCCTGAGCTGAAGGTCGGTTTCGAATTGGACCATCATACCCCGGCACATCCGACCGGATGACGTATACCGGAAGG
>JAGQPD010000963.1 GCA_020426865.1 Planctomycetales bacterium | reverse complement strand
TTCCGTATTGGCGGCTGCCGAAGCGACCGACGCATTTCTTTTTTCGCCGAGCGTGCGGAATCGCTGCGATACGGAAACGATGTGCCACCCCTTTCCACGTTGCGGTGCGTATTGTCCGGCATCGTCAAGGACCACCAATTCCCGTAGCTCCGCTGGGTAGTCTTGCCGCAAAAACGATTCAATCGCCTGCGCCAGTTGCTTTGGGCGTTTGTAGGTGCAGCACACGGCTGCGATCTTCATCGCTGTTCTCCTTAAGCCAGGCCTCACAGGCGCGTAACAATCGCGTCCGATGAAAAACGTGGTTCTGCCAGTTGCGCCGGTGGATCGCATCGCGGGCCGGTAGTTCTCGAATGCTTACGGCATGCACACGATGCAACCGTCTGGTACGCTCCCGTACGGCATAGCTGAAAATAATGTCCTCTCCATTGCCGGATGGTTGTGCCTGGCACTGAACCGGTTGGAATTTCGCTGCCACCGCGAAGAACCGTGATGCGTACATCCGCTGCGCGAGCAACACGCGCGTCAGTACGATCGGCGCTTCCGCATCACCACACACGGTCCGGGCATAACTGCCGTCCTTCTTTGGCGCCCTGCCGAACACCCCATGGAGAATCTCCGGATCCGCTCGATATGCGGCGTAGAGCTTCTCCAAGGCCACCTTGGGGATTTCCAGATCGTCGTCTTGAATCAATACGCAATCGTTGCTCGCCAAGCACATCGCGGCAAACCGCGTGTAAAGTCCTCGATCTTGATTTACGTTGACGATGGTGGCACGTCTCATCTCCTTCAACACGACTTGGGGATTGTTGTTCCAAACCAATGCTTCGCTCACCAGCCCGGTACTCTCCCAGGAAGAGACGATCTGACGCACATTCTCTGGACGCGTCCAATTCAGTACGACGCCGGTAATCATTGTTTGCCCGCTTCCGCCGCAGCTACCTTCGTTGACAAGGAGATCGTGGCCGCTGTCGTCATTGCGCTGAGTACAGCGCGATTCTTCCGTGCGCACTTGCTTTGCTCGACGCGGTCGCTCTTCTGCCGTGTCTTAGTGCATTTTTCCTGCCTCGCTTTTCGCCCGATAGACCGTGATAACGTAGTCCGCATGGTGCTGTTCTCGCGGTAGGGAATGCGTATGGCTGGCAACCATGCCGACACAGGTCGTTCCTCCTTGCGGATGCCTTTGCGCTTTGCATGGCAACGCTTCCGCAAGGCCCGTCTTCGATTATCGCGCGCTAGTGCTTTTTGTCGTCAGCTCCACACTTTCCTGGATGCATTGTCGCACCCTCTCGTCGCACGACTTGGTTATCCCTTGCTGGCCGAACGGACGAGTCGCCATTGCCATCGAGATGCGCCTCGTTATTTTGCCCGGCACTTCTGGGTGGCTGCCACAGCGCGCGAACTTGCCCAAGCAATCGTCGCTTTACTTCTAGCCCCCGGCACCAATTGGCGTGAAACACTATCGCCGTCCCGGGAATCGTGGGCGCGCGATCCTCGCTGGGCGCCCACTGCCGCCACTGCCCGTTTTGATAACCAGCAGTGCAAACATTGGATGTCGAGAGAAACACTGCTTTCACGCCACTTCGATGAATGATCCTGTTTAATGCGGTCTGATCGTCACAGCCTGGTCGCTCAAAATGCTCTTTCATCCCCAGTACGCTGTCAAACAACTGCCGCACACGACCGTTGCACCTGGCAATCCACATCCCCGTGCAGTAATGACGGCCGTCCCGCTGAAACCCGATGTCGTGTTCTCCAAGCTGCGCCCTTAGTTGCTCAACCGCGGGGGCAAGAAACAGCACATCCGCGTCGGCCCACACCACCAATTCATCGCACTCGTAGACAGCACGCCGCATGGTGCGTGCTTTTTCATAAGTATTCTCGCCCCACTTGGGCATCCCATACTGGTCGTCACTGGCCTGCGGGCACCGGCCGATCACAATGGACGCGAATTCCGCGGCGGACGGAAGGAGGAATTCCTCCAGCAGCGACTCGTGGGACGGCGATGCGTGGGTGTAGAGTTTCACGGTGACTATCCCTCACTGTTTCATGCTCTAAGTGTTGCGACTCTATCACGAGCTGACCATGAGTCATTTTGCCGGGTGTCCGCCGCTGTGCACCGAGAGGGCCGATGCGCCAGAGTTTGACTCCCCATGGCTTGGTTTCACTCGGTCGACGCTCATCCACACTTGACATATCACGGCTGCACCGATTGACGACTGGCCTCGTCGTTGGCAAGCGATCCAGTCCGCCGAGCCACAACTTGCATTCGTCGTTAGCACGGCCGACGTCCGCAAGCCGCGCATCGACCACGTTGGCCGCCACAGTCCCCCTCTCCTTGCGGTTCCACATGGCGACAACCCGCATGTGGCTCCACCGCGGGCGAACTACGGCATTCGGTCATACATGGAACGCTCGTTTCCGATTCAGATCCACACCGCTCACCGTCACCTGTGATCGTGGTTGACTCATCGCTCTCGACACCACTTGATTCACGCATTTCGTTGCTATTCATGTGCCCCTCACTAGATCTGTCCCGTATCACGTTTTGTGCATGACGCGTGAAGTTTCCTCCGTGAAATACTCGGCAGTATGTCCACGCGCTGTCGCTGTCATGCATCCTAACCATTTAGCCACGCCTTCTAAAGCGATTTTTCCTGGGTGTCTTTTTCGCGCGGGCTAACGCTCGCACAAGACACCCAGGAAACTTCTCTGGCAATCCACTCTTCGCCCCGTACGATGAATGTTTGCCAGCGATTTCACGCTGACGATTGCCGCCAGTCGCCATCTCCCGCTCACTTGTAGGATGTCCTCTCATGCGAATCTACCTTATCGGTTACCCAAGCGATCTCGGCGGCGCTAATACCGAGGCGTGGCATACGCTCCGTCTTTGGCGAGAGGGTGGTCTGGAGGTTCACGCCTTGCCGACTTGGCGCGCCACCGAGCCCTGGCGTAAACGTCTCGATGCCATTGGCGTCATCACCCATGATG
>JAGQPD010000962.1 GCA_020426865.1 Planctomycetales bacterium | reverse complement strand
GAGAATGATGCACCCTTTGGCAGCGAACATCCCAGTGGCGCTCAGTTCGTTTACGCCGATGGCCATGTCGAGTTTCTACAGGATGCAATCGACATGACGCTTTATCAAGATCTCTCAACGTATCGTGGCGGCGAATTGGTCAGCGACCATGGCAGGTAATGGCATGCTCGATACGTGGGGCAGTGCATTGGAATGGAATGAAATGGAATGGAATGACGGGGAGCCAGTGATGAATTTTTTTCGGTTGATTGTCCTGGCAAGCTGTTGCGCTGGAGTGGCAGGTTGCGCGCGTGGTCCGGCCAAGGCACCGGTCAAGGGCACGGTGACCGTGAACGGACAGCCGATCACGGAAGGGCGGGTGACGTTTCATCCGGTGAAGGGGCGTTCCGCCAGTGGCCGGATCAACGCAGACGGGACGTACGAGTTGACCACCGACGAACCGGGGGACGGGGCGTTGGTCGGTGAGCACACGGTAACCATTGAGGCGTCGAAGATTACATCATCCGCCGTGCAGGCACAATCGTTCGAAGAAGAGATCTCCACGCGACTTCCCAACGCTACCGCGCAAAACACTCGGATTCAGTGGCTCGTACCACCGGAATACTCTGAGCCTTCGACCTCCCCGCTGCGCGAGACCGTGGAAGATGTGAAGCTGAACACGATCGATCTGGCGATCACCAAGAAATGATCGCGCGTGATACTTGATGGTTCGAGGTATTGAGCGAGTATCCTTCGTGCTCGCCCGGCACCTCACGGCCGAATTCCTGAGACGGCCCTTGTCAGTGTCAGCGTCCCCGGTGCTCGTAGTGTTGGGGGTTCGCCCTTGGGTTGGTGCTGGTCCGACGTGGATGGACGATATCTACGCGACACGGTATCATCTACGGCATGGCAACAAGACGATTTATTCTGAACGCGGCAAGGTCTTCGAAACAGGGGACGTTAATCAATGTGGGGAAAGATTCGGAAGAATACCAGACGCTCACCAATACAATGACCATGGCGGCAGAGGATATGGCGGAGATCGGCCTTACGGAGGGTCAGTCGGCAATTGTTCGCACGGAGTTTGGTGAGGCAACGTTTCGCTGCGAGGCTGGAAAGGTTCCGCTAGGGATGATCTTCGTCCCCTATGGCCCGCCGACGTGCCAACTGATGGGCGGAGACACCGATGGTACCGGTATGCCGATATCGAAGGGTTGGGAGGTTGAGGTCCTGCCCCAGTAGCCCCTCGCGGTGAAACTCATTTGGATATATAGTCCTCTATAGATACCGTCGCTCGACGATGCATTCCCTGGCTTCGGGGCTAATGGCTCGGGCGGCGAAGGGAGAAAATGAAAAGGGTATGAACATGTTGCCTGGCGACAGCGACGGTCTCTCTGGAGCATCGAGCCCGCATTTTTCGACAGAAGGCGATGGCTGCGCGTTGCCCGCTTGGACGGAGGTGGAGGCGGGACGATACATGCCTCGTCGAATTCGCGGCAGTTGCGTCGGGCGCGCGCTGGGCTGAATGTTCACAGTTTCGCCGTCCGGTTCGGACGACAGAAACAGCGATGAGGCCATTGGTAACGATGGCGAGGAGAGGGACAACACCTACAAGTGACGATCGGTCGCGACAACGGGTAGATTGCTGGCAACACGCTGTTGCCCACTGGGGTCTCGACTTTGCGTTCACGGTTCTGATAAAGCAAAGTACATCATGACCCTGCAGATCATAGACAATGCAACCTGCACGTTTTGCGGTTGCGTGTGTGATGATATCCAACTTCATCACGATGAGGTCCGCATCCACAAAGCCAACAAGGCGTGTGTCTTGGGAACAGCTTGGTTTTTGAATCATACGGCCGAGCAAAAGTATCCGGCGGCATTGGTCGATGGCCGCGAGGCCTCGCTTGACGAGGCGATTGAGGTGGCGGCGACGTTGTTGCATGAGGCCGACATGCCGTTGGTATATGGCATGAGCAACACGACCTGCGAAGCGCAGAAAGAATGTGTGGCGATGGCCGATCTGCTGGGCGGATTGCTCGACAGTCACACGTCGTTGTGACACGGCCCGACAGAAATCGCCGCCCAGTTGGGTGGCAAGGTCACGTGTACGCTGGGCGAAGTGAAGCAGCGAGCGGATTTCATTATCTATTGGGGAGGCAATCCGGCGGAATGTCATCCACGGCATTTTACGAAGTACACGATCATGCAGAAGAGCAAATTTCTGCCGCGTGGTCGCAAGGATCGGACGATGGTGTTGGTCGATATCCGCGAGACGAAGAGCGTGAAGGCGGCGGACATTTTCTTACAGGTACGGCCGGGCAGGGACTTTGAATTGATCACGATCCTGCGGGCGATGATCAAGGATCAGCACGTCGCGGACGAGCAACTAGCGGAGACCGGCCTGGCGCGGGACGTGTTGGAAGATCTGGTCGCTCGGATGAAAAGCGCCAAGTTCGGCTGTATGTTCTTTGGCATGGGGCTGTCCATGACGCGTGGCAAGCACATGAACAGCGCGGCGCTATTGACGCTGGCGGCTGAGATGAACGCCTTCACGAAATTCGTGGCCATGCCGATGCGAGGCCATGGCAATGTCACGGGCGCGGATGTGATTATGCGATGGCAGACGGGGTATCCGTTTGGGATCACCTTCAATCGGGGTTATCCGCGTTACAATCCGGGCGAGTTCTCGACCGTCGACGTGTTGGTGCGTGGCGACTGTGACGCGGCGTTTATCATCGGCGCCGACCCGGGCGCGACGATGCCGCAGCCAGCGATCGATCATCTGAAACGCATCCCCACGATTGTGCTCGATCCTCACGTGACACACACCAGTCGCTTAGCGCGGGTGCATATCACGACGGCGCCCCAAGGGATCGCGGCACCGGGCACGGCCTATCGAATGGACGAATTGCCATTGCCCCTAAAACCCGCCTTAAAATCCCCCTACCCGACGGACGAAGAGGTCGTACGACGGATTAACGCCGCGATCGCGGACAAACCGTTTTGGCTGCCAGAAGGAAGTCAACCACAAATGTTGACGGCACAGGTGTGATGGCATGCTGCGAATTGTTAATGGCAAAGTCTACGATCCAGCCAATGGGATTGACGGTCAGGTTCGCGAGATCTGCATTGACGAATCAGGGCGAATCGCCCAAAACGTGACCGGCGGCCGTACGATTGACGCAACGGGTATGATCGTCTTTCCCGGAGGCGTGGATGTGCACACACACGTGGCCGGCGGGGCGATCAATTTTGCCCGGGCGATGACCCCCGAGGATCACCGGCGGACGCAGGCCTTTATCCGCACCAAAACGCGTCGTAGCGGATTGGGCGGAATGGCGCCGACGACCTTTGCGACCGGCTATTTGTATGCCGGTATGGGCTGGACAACGGTCAACGAAGCGGCCGTACCGGTGCTTTCGGCGCGACATACGCACGAAGAACTGACCGACATTCCCATCGTGGACAAGGCGTCGCTGACGTTGATGGCAAACAACGAGATCGTCCTTGATCTCTTGGAAAACGGCGAATACGAACGGGCAAAGCACGCAGTCGCCTGGTACGTTTGGGCAGCCAAGTCGTACGGCATCAAAGCAGTCAACCCGGGTGGCGTGGCAGCTTGGAAGTGGGGGCACGACGCCAAACAACTAACCTCGCCCATTGCCGGATACAACAATATTACGCCCGGGACGATCGTCACGCAACTGGCGCGGATCTGTGAAGAGCTAAACTTGCCGCATCCGATCCATCTGCACTGCAATAACCTGGGGGCGCCCGGCAATATTGCGACGACGATCGACACATTGAAGCATTTGGAAGGGCGGCGTGCCCATATTGCCCACTCGCAATACCACGCCTATGGCGGTGACGGTTGGGAGTCCATGTGCTCGCGCACGTCGGAGTTGGCCGATTATTTCAATAGCCATCCGCAACTGACAACCGACGCCGGAGCGGTGTTGTTCGGTGATACGGTGACGATTACGGCCGACGGTCCGTGGCAGCATCTGCTGTATAAGTTAACCGGGCGCAAATGGGGTAACCTGGACGTCGAGAACGAGACCGGCTGTGGAATCGTGCCCTATACGTATCGGCCCAGCAACCTCGTCAATGCCGTGCAATGGGCCGCGGGGCTTGAGCTGTTGCTGTTGATCAAGGACCCGTGGCAGGTCTTCCTTTCGACAGACCATCCGAACGGTGGCTGCTTTTGGCGGTATCCGGAGATCATCAAGCTGCTGATGTGTGCGGACTTTCGCCGTGAATGCCTGACACAATTACCGGCGCGGATTAAAAAGCACATTACGCTACCGGAAATCGATCGAGAGTACACGTTGTATGAGGTTGCCACGGCCATGTCAGCCGGTCCGGCTCGGGCCTTGGGTCTAACGCGCAAGGGCAATCTGGGTGTGGGGTGCGACGGCGACGTCGTGATCTACCACGATACGGATGATGTGGAGCAGATGTTCGGTCATCCGCGATACGTGATCAAGGGAGGCGAGATCGTGATTGAAGAAGGAGAGATTCGCGAAACGCCGGAAGGGCGCGAGTTCCTCGCGCGGCCGTCGTACGACCCGGCAACTGACGAATTCATGAAGCCCCTGTTTGAAGAATGCTACACGATGTCGTTCGAGAATTATCCGGTTGAACTGGAACGCATCGAACGGGCTGAGATTATGGAGTGTTCGAGCGAATGAACATCGCAGCCGCAACGGAATCGCCGCCCGTGACGTTTCGTTTAAGACGCCCACCGACCGTGCCGCTGGAGGCGGAGACGCTGACACCGGACGTGATCGAGCGGCTTTCAAATGCGGAGATACGGTCGTTGATCGTTTACCATGGCAAGCGCCAGTTGCCGCTTAGTGAGTTCTTCGATGTTGAAGGGGAACGCAGTGATCGCTTGGAGCTTCACGGTGACCTGAACAAGGTTCGCTGGATTGGACGCGCGATGTCGCACGGATCGATCACCGTGCATGGTCGCGTCGGCATGCACCTGGGTGCGTACATGAGGGGGGGCGAGATCGAGGTGCACGGAGACGCTGGCGATTGGGTCGGCGCCGAAATGAAGCATGGGTTCATCCGCGTCCGTGGCAACGCCGGCGGCCAGGTTGGGGCGGCCTATCGCGGATCGCTGGCCGGAATGAAAAACGGCTTGATCATTATCGATGGCACGGCCGGATTGGAAGTCGGCATGCGGATGCGACGCGGGACGATTGTCATCGGGGGACGAGCCAAGGACTTTGTTGGCTTGCAGATGAAGGGTGGCACGATCGTGTTGCTCGAAGGAGCCGAGATCCGCGCAGGGGCATGGATGAATCGCGGCACGATTATCTCACTGCAGCCGATCCAGCTGATGCCGACGTTCGCGTTTGCCGCCGCTTATAATCCGATGTTCATGCATATTCTGTCGCGACATTTGCAACCCCATGGCATTGCCTTGCCGTGTGCGGCAAGCGAAGGGAGTTTCCAACTTTTTTCCGGTGATCTGGCGGTTCCCGGTAAGGGAGAGCTCTTCGTCTGGGAGGGACAGTCTCCGGCCATTTAGGTGAGATTCGTCGGCGACCGGCTGTTCTCGCCGGTTGGCATGATCTTTGCGGTAATTGTGGTTTAGCACGAGGAGCAAAGCCATGAAAACCACAAGAGAGTTTTGCATTGTTGCTGCATGCGTGATGGCAACTACGCTGACCACCACGGTATCCGTTGCCCAAGTGGCCTACGACGCGGCGTCGCCGCTGGTGCAGCTGAATCGGGTACCGATCAACACAGGTTTCCCGCCACTGAACTTGGGATTTCCCGAACGGGACCGACCGATCATCAATCCGGACGTCATTCCGATCGTGCGTTTGGCACAGGGGTTCGTGACACCGGATTTCACTTATGCATTCACGCACCCACTAGCCAAGTATCTCCATCCGCTTGCTCCGCCCGGCCAGTACGGAACATGGAACTCGTCGGTGTACCAGACCGGAACTATCGACCAAGGTAACGTGTCGGTGACAGCTCGGTCGCCATTCCAACCGGCGACATTGCCGTATGCCTACCGACCGTCAGCGGAACCGATAACATTCTTGCCCAATCCATGGTCGGTACCGGGCGGGGGGAAAGCGCCACGGAAACCCGATGAACCAACCGAACCGTCCGCGACAGCAGCGCCGAGCACGGCACTGCCAGGCTATCCTGGCGTGGTACCGGGCAGCGCCCGCACCGACGTGCCGAGCCAACCGGCGGGGACAACGCCCCACGTTATCGTGCCGCTCCGTGGCGAGCATTTGAATAGCCCTCAGGAATTGGCTCGGGACCCACGACTGTCCAACACACCCTGGTGGATGATGCTTTCGCAACGACAGTGAGCCACAGGTCGAATGAACCAGACTTGACACAACCAGGTGGATGGGACATACTTCCGCGAGTGGCTGCCGCGCGTCAGAACCTTCCGTTGCCATCCATGATGTACATCGCCTACGCTCTTGTCGTCATCCTTATTGTGGGTGCTTGGTTCGTATACTACCGCACGACTCGGGAGCCGTTTTTTGTGACGGGGCTAAGATCAATCGACATCTTTGCGCCCATCCGTTTAGGGACAGATGTGGTCATCCTAGGACAACCGCGAACCGGTATGTGGGTACTGACTTGGGAATTGACCTACCGCTTGCTGCGACACCCTCGATTCCCGACACAAGTCGCAGTTTTTATTGACGAGAGCCGCAACGACACCTTGTCACTACTTGACGAGATGAAGGAGGCCCTTCCCGACTTTGGCAACGTGCACGTGGTTACAGCGGTCACCCCCGAGGAACTGCAAAGGTATTGCAAGAGCGATTCAAGTCGATCGATGGCGATTGCCCTGAGTGACAACGAGCAGTTTGTGCATTTGTTTCGCGAAGCGGTTCGCGCGACGCGTGACGGCAATCCGGCGTTTCGCGAGCTGACCAGCTTGACGACCACGCTCTTGCCGCTGCGAACCGGTTTTGATACCGTGATGGTGCTCGCACCGTTCCTTGCCGGTGAGGGAATTTACCCGGCGATCGACGTCGACAAATCGGCAACGTTGGCGATGGAAAGTTCTGGCGTTTCCCATCGACGGCGTCAGTTGGCCTGTTCGGCACGTTCGACCATCTCCGAAGCAATCGCCTTATTGAATCCGGGTGCACTTGGTGATGCCGATTCACCGTTCAATAC
>JAGQPD010000961.1 GCA_020426865.1 Planctomycetales bacterium | reverse complement strand
CGACGATGTTTTTCTGTCGCAGAAGACACTGACACCCGTTGATTTGACCTATCGCGTCATCGATTTTGAGGCCGCCGCACGGATCATGGAAACCAACGCCTGGTTTTATGGCGGTGGATACCAGGTAGATGGCACAGACGTAAGCACGCTCGGCTACAAGGCTGGCGTGCGAGGCTACGTCTTGAACGACCTTGTACTCGACTTCGGTGCCTCCGACGATGACGTGTGGGGAACCAAATTCCGGTTTGGCATAGTGTTCTTCCCCGGACGGACACCGAATGGCTTGAACCATGGGCCGCGGCACACGGTGTACGATCGGTTGCGCGAGCCAGTGTGGCGTAACAACTATATTGCCATGCGTCAGTCGGTCCGTGAAGGTGCATTGCCGCTTACGGATCCCAATGGTGATCTCATCCGCGTCGTACACGTAGATGGTAACTCGCTTGACGGTGGCGACGGTTCGTTCCAGAGTCCCTTGTCTAGCTTGGACGACGTATTCGCCAATTCCAGTCCGGGCGATATTGTGTTGGTGCATGCCGACACGACTTACACGGGCCAGTCAGTAGCATTGCAGGACAACCAGCGATTGTTGGGTGAAGGTGGTAGCCAGACGCATACTGTCAGCACCGAGCGATTCGGCGCCGTAACATTGCCCGAGAGTTCCACCGGCGCGTTGGCCGGCGCCGTTCCCGTCATCATGAATGCCCCCGCCGACGCGATCGTGTTGAACCCGGTCAGCTCTGACCCGGACAATCCGTCGAGTATGGAGATCTCAAACCTGGCGATCGACGGCGGTGCTCGCGGTATCGCTTCGCCGACTGGCATCGGCGAGGTCGACATCAACCGTGTCGCGATCTCCAACACATCCGGCAACGGTATCGAACTGTCCCCGCTGGTCGAGACACTTGCGGACTCGAGCAAGCAGGTTCGCTTCAATCCGACGATCGATCAAGTTACGTTTGATGGCATCGGTGGCGACGACATTAGCATCAATTCCGACACCAGCGAGCCGGATACGACGCCGGTTATCGAGTCGATCGCGATCAGCAACGTGACCAGCACGAACGCTCAAGGCTTGGGGATCAACTTGCGAAACAACCGCAATACTGCCGCCATCACCGACTTCGACTACGACGGTGGGACAACCGGTTTAGGAGGTATCTTCCTGTCCGGTAACCAGGCAACGGTGAACGTGACTCGCGCCACGATTGCTAACGGCAACGGTCCTGGTATCGACATCACGGAAACGGACACAACGGTCAACATCACCGATTCCACCGTCACTGATACCGGTCTTGCTGGCGTTCAGATCAGCGGAGGAAGTTCCGATGTGAACTTTTCCGGGAAGATCACGCAGGCTGCCAATGCCTCGGCCGTCGCGGTCCTTGACGGACATACCGGTGTCGCAACATTCACCGAGGCCGACGCGGGGACGGGCGTGATCACCGCCACCAACGGCGATGGTATCCAGCTGAGCAACGCCGATGGTACGTACTTCTTCAACGATGCCGTAGTACTCAACGGTGGTGATGCCGGTATCGACGTCCTGGACGATACCGATGGAGTTGTCAGCTTTGACGATGTCACCATCACCAACCCCAGCGGAACCGCGCTGAACATCGACGGTGGCGCTGCCAACCTGTCCCTGACCGGCCGCATCGCTCAAGGCAACAACGCGCTGACGGTCTCCGTGTCGGGCGGGCACACCGGTACCTTGTCGATGACTGAATCAACCACCGACGAGGGGATCATCGCGGCGACCAACGGTGCGGGAATGCGATTCGACAACGCGGACGGAACCTATACATTCAGCGATGCCGTATTGCTCAACGGTGGTACTGCCGGAATCGACATTCTTAACGGCTCTGCCGGTACTATTACGTTTAACGACGCTCAGATCACGAGCCCCAACGCCGTTGCCTTTAATGTGGATGGCGGCAGCGCGGATGTGAATTTTACTGGCAACATTACACAGAACAACAGCTTCTCGACAATTGCCGTCAGCGGCGGACACACAGGTACGCTTGATTTCAGTGAGTCGACTGCGAATGCCGGTGTTGTGTTGGCCACCAACGGCGATGGCTTGCAGTTCAACAATGCCGACGGTGCGTACGTCTTCAACGACGCAGTGGTTCTCAACGGCGGCGATGCGGGCATCGATATCAGCAACGATTCCGACGGCACGTTCAGCTTCCCCAGCACCGCCGTGATCACCAACCCCTCAGGAACGGGCTTGCATATCACCGGTAGTGCGGCGCTCGTGACATATGCTGGTCAAATCAGCAATAACACGGGGCGGGCTGTCGTTATCGACGGGAACAATGGTGGTAATGTCACCGTGTCCGGTGAGGTAACCGATACCGCTCAGGGTTTGCTCGTCCAGAACAATACCGGCGGTACATTCCGCTTCACGGGACTCGTCGATCTCGAAACCGCCGCGAACAACGCGGCTACCATCGACAACAACTCGAATAGCACCACGTCCTTCTCGAATCTGCAAGTTGCCACCACCAGCGGTACGGGTTTCCTCGTTACCAATAGCGACGCGGTCGAGGTATCCGGCAGCACCAGCAATATCGAATCGACAACGGGCACGGCGGTAGATATCTCCGGCAGCCGCATTTCCAACGTCGGTGTCAGCTTTGAAAGTGTGTCGGCCGACGGCGCGGCTAACGGCATCCGCCTGCAGAACGTGACCGGAGGCCAGTTTGCCACCGGGTTGTTCGGATCGAATGCGGGTGACGGCGGTACGATTCAGAACACTACTGGTGCCGGGGTATTGATCGACAATGCTGCCAGCGTGTCACTTAACCATCTGATGGTGGAAAACACCTTGGGACGTGGCATCGATGTCGCTCACTCCAGCGGCACCGCCTCGACCGTGACCGTGGCCAACTCCACAGTCCGCGGTGCCGGTGCCGAAGGGTTGAATCTCAACTCCACCGGCTCCGGTACCATGCGTATGACACTTACCAGCAACTCGGTCGACACCAGTGTCGACCAAGGCATCAATATTGACGTTGCTGGCAGTACCAGCATCGCCAATATCACGCTCAACGGGAACACCGTTGTCAACGATACGGGTGACGAAGCCGTGTTGTTGACCGCGTCCGGCAACACTGCCAAAACGCTGAATCTGCTCGTCAATAATAACCAATTTACCAACGGTGATCCTGCCGCCGTCGCGGCTAGTTTCCAGATGAATGGCGCCGTCAGCTTCAATGCGACGGTGACGAATAACACGTTTGTCAACAGCGATAACGCGACCGGACGACCATTCGAGATGGCTGCCAATAACGGTGCGTCGAACATCCGCCTGAGCCTCAGGTTTAATACCGCTCAGAACAATAATGCCAACGACGAGTACTTCCTCGAACAGAATACCGGCTCGTTCACGCTCGAGAAGCTGACCGTGCCCGCCGTACCACCCGACCAAGTGCCGGAACAAACGGTCTTCGAAGAGAACACCGGCACGATCAACATCACTGGTACGATCACGACCGATCCTGGCAACATACCAACGCCATAGTCCACGAACTTTCGCGGGGGGGAACGGCGCAGGAGCTCGCCAAATGTGCTCCGGACCTCGACTCATGCTGGCCATGAGTCGAGGTTTTTTGTGCCTCGACCAGGACACGTGCTGATTCTGGACGAACATACCGGAAGTCCGCGTCGAATCCGGTGGTGGTCGACCAAAGTCAACCGGACGGACCAGAGCACAGCCGACCACCTTTCCCGTCGCGCAAGTTGCGATCGACAATACTCTCACTTTCCAGTTGTAGGGAATTCAATTCCAAGGTGCACAGTACTTCGGCCGAAAACGGCGGTTCGATCAGCCCCCTCGCGGTGGCGGGGCCGTATCCAACCATCTCACACTCGCTCCGACCCCTTCGATATGATGTCGGTCGCTCTGTAAGGGGACCAATATCGAGTAGGAGCTGGAGCGGGTTACATGTACGATGGTAATTCATGCACCAAGCTCAATTCGCGCACCAACCGCGATCGGTCTTCATACTTTTCGAAGCTTAATCAATGACACAGCTTGCATTTCTCAACGGCCGTTTCCTCCCCGAAGCGGAATTGACGATCTCGATACACGATGTCGGTTTTGTGCAGGGAGTCACCGTGGCGGAACGAGTTCGCACGTTTGGCGGTCGACTATTCAAATTGGCGGAGCATTTGGACCGTTTGCGCCGTAGTCTCGCGATTGTCGATATCGCGATCGTGTTTCCCACGCAACAGCTGTCGGCGGCCGCCGAAGAACTCGTGCAGCAAAATCGAACGGAGCTTCCATCCGCAAGCGACCTGTCGCTCGTAGTGTTCGTGACCGCGGGCTGCGGCGAGCCGCAGGTCGCAATGCACACGATGGTCCTGCCATTTGCGGAAATGCACAACAAATTCCAGCGTGGGCAACGACTGGTGATTCCGGAAATCCGTCAAGTCCCCACGACTTGCTGGCCAGCGGAATTGAAATGTCGAAGCCGGATGCACTATTATCTTGCCGACAAACAAGCGGTACGTAGCGACCCCGAGTCCCGCGCGCTGCTGCTCGATCAACAAGGATTTGTATCCGAAGCATCGACTGCCAATGTTGTGGCGTACATTCCCGAGGAAGGGCTGGTGTCTCCACCAACGGAAAAAATTCTTCCCGGAATCAGCATTGCGACGCTCGAGGAAATCGCCGCGTCAATGACGATCCCTTTCGTCTATCGCGACATCACACCCCACCAACTGCGTGCCGCGAACGAAGTCTATCTTTGCAGCACATCCCCATGCATCGTTCCCGCCGTTGCGATCGACGGACATGCCATTGGTACGGGAACGCCAGGACCCATGCACGGCCAGTTAATTGCGGCGTGGAGCGAACGTGTCGGCGTTGATATCATGGAGCAGGCTCAGCGTATGTCCGGCTAATACCTCGAACCATCGCGTATTCGCGCTATTCCTGTCCAACTACTATTGCCGTGCCCGTTCTTGTAAGACAGGCGGTTCTGGAAAGGCAGGCATACTACTTGCCACGCTTGTTACTCGCCCAACACCTGCGTCCCTTTTTCCTGCATCTGGATCGTTATCTGTTTGGACTCGCCCGGATTTAGGGACACCGATTGTGAGCGACGACCATTTTCGATCGGCATTTCATAGGCGCTATGGAACACACCCAAGGAAATCCCTGGTCTGCCATGCAGATTGTGAATCGTCGTTTTCCCCTTGCTATCCGTCACACCATGAAAACGGTTGCCGGTGGCACGCCATCGTTGTATGAGTTCTTCGCGGGGCAACGTCAACATCTCACGAGCTCGGAAGCCGGAACCAAGAATCGTGCTGCCGCCGCGGAACGTCGCGTGATTGGGGGACATCCCGACTTCCGCCCCTTCCAGCGGGTCGCCGTTTGGGGCCAACACGAGCAGTTCCAGCGTGGCTGTCGGTTCCATCGCTACGATGGGCTCGATCATATTGCCGCTCAATGGAAACAACTGCGGTTGCGTAAAGCTCGCAATCAATGACGCATCGCTCCAATCGACGACCCTTGCGATTTCATCTTGCGTCGGCGATCTTGATAACCAACCGTCACACAATGCGATAACTTGAACGACGTCGCCTTGTGGCAGGGAATCAATTTCAAATGTTCCATCGGCCTCAATCGTCGCTACATCGGACCATTGCCATCGGCTTTCCCAGGCGTGCGACTCGTCCAGCGACTGACCGGCGACGATCGACGCAATGACCTTTCCATTGGCAATAGGACGGGGGACGTTATCGCTGAGCTTCCCCGCGACGCGAGTGCCAGGACGTAGTTGAATATCTTTCAGGAAGGCTCGCGATCCTTCCGGGCGGAATAACATGATCAAGTCACTGAACAACGCTGGGCCGTCATCTGGCAAATGAACCAGCCGCAGATTCGCGCGTTCAATGTCCATAACACGCGAGACCAATATGCCACTGTCCGCAAGTGTCCACCTGTCGCTGATTCCGCCTCCGCTCAGGACGCCGTATAACTTCTCCGTAATCGGCTGGCCGGAACTGGCGTCAACCGCCCTCGCTGCGATCCGATATCCGTTGGCCAGTTTTATTTCAGCAGGATCGTCATCAATCGGATGGTCACCATTGTATTCGACGAACTGATCGTGAACGACGATCCACGTGACGGTGCCAATCTCCAATTTTTCTGTGATGTGCTTGGGAACGCGGATGGTCGCGTTACCCTCGGCGTCGGTAACGACCGTCGGCATCGGACCATGCGATCGTTCCGGCCATCCCCAATGGCTGCCGCGTTCAACCCGCGTGCGGAAGCCAAATGGACTCACCTTGGCCTCCGCGACCGCCACCCCTTCGCCATCGGTCACATGGACGCGACATTCAACGTACTCGGGTAACTCGTTGCCCCTGGCGACAGACACATATGCGCATACCGACCAACAAACGAGGACGCATGCGCCCAGCAAAACTGCACCAAGAACCGCGCTTGTGTCGAGCGCACGCTGTTTCGATGCCGGCCGTGTACGCATAGGTGATCTCCCCTTCTTGAGTATGTGAAGCAGATGGCGTGTTCGCTCCGTGACTCCGACTGCCCATCGAGAGTACGGAGCATATTCGTGCAAATATATACGATTCCAATTCCCGCCACTTGTATATTCACATCTAACAGACGCGCTCACATCTAACAGACGCGCTATTCAACTGGGCAAGCTGGCTAGACCTGGGGGTTTAACGGTGAGGTTCCACCGTTGCATCGGCGGAGCCTTTCGACTCAGTGCCAGTTATCGACTACCGAAAAAGAGAGAACGTAGGCTCATTCGATCATCGTGGTGCCGGAAGAAGGTTCGATACGGCCGATGTCGGTGCCAACGGTAGCCGGGTAGATCGGTTCTGACAAGAGTTGCACGCGGATGCTAGTCAAACGAGCGCAAAGTTAGCGGTGGCTCGATCGACCACACGAGATGTGGATGGATGATGCAAGTGGTGGTGCGTACGGCGAGCAGACCGGGGCGTTGCTAGCCGAACGCCTGGCGGCATTTTGTTTGGCCGTGGATCCAGCGGCGGCCGGATGCTTGGAGGTGTTTGGCCACCCGTTGCGAGGCACTGACGATACGGCCGAACATCGTGTCGAAATGCTGGATCATCTCCGTCCACATTTCGGTACGAATGCCCAAGCGTTCCAAGATCGGTGCGAGATGGTCCGGGATCGAGCCTTTGCCGTCGTGTACAATGCGGCCCGACGCGTCCAGCAGCTCCAGATACTTCGTGAATTCGATCGGCAGGACCCCTTTGTCTGATACACGAGTGTTCGTTACCGACGATCGGCTGTCTGCCACGCTGACATCGAGTCCCTCGACCAGTGTAAACGGACACAACCAGTTGTCCGGCATCTTGGCATCGACCGAGTGATCGTCCATGGCGACCTCGAGTTCCTTTCGAGCTTCCATCGCCTCGATACGATCGTGGGCCGACGTGTATTCCGATGTCTCCGGTGTCTGGGCCTCACCAGCTCGGATCTGATTGAGATCCACATATACACCACATACCATGA
>JAGQPD010000960.1 GCA_020426865.1 Planctomycetales bacterium | reverse complement strand
CGTGGGCTGGCATTGTGGATTCGAGCTGGCATCTGTGGCGTGGCGCATGCATCGTTGTGGCTGGCATATTGGTGGGTCTGCCGAACGCTGTTTGGCACGAGCACTCCCGAATTGTTTTACATGGTGTTTATCATTCCGTTGATGGTGGCTGGTGGAGCACTCGGCAGTTTCGCGGCGATGGAATTGGAGTGGACGTCGGCATCGCTCCACTACGGTATGTACTTGGTGATTACGATCGTCATGCGGTTGATTATGGGATTGGGTGCGTTTGGGCCGAAGGGCTAGGGAAAGTGCCGGCCGATGACGCAATCGATTCGTGAGATTCCCGAACTGAGGGCGATGGATGATCGGCGATCGCTGATTCGCATCGCCTATGAAACAGACATACCTGTGACACCTCGCGTGCGGCACCTGATCGACTCGCAGGAGTTTCGGCGATTGGGGCAGATTTCTCAGCTCGGGCTGGTCGGTCACGTTTATCCATCCGCGCGACACTCGCGATTTGAGCACTCACTGGGTGTGTATCGCATGGCACTGCAGTACCTGCAACGCCTGTCGTATGACGAACGGTTTCGGGAAGCGATCGCCGTTCCTGATGCGGAGGTGTTTTTGACAAGTGCCCTGTTGCATGACCTGGGGCACTGGCCGTTCTGTCACCCGATTGAGGACATGCGATTGCCCGGGGTGCCGCAGCATGAATTGTTCGCCAACAGCTTTTTGTTGGAAGGCGAAATCGCTGATTGCTTGCGCGACGATTGGGGCATCCAGCCTCGAGATGTAGTCAGCCTGCTCTCCGAAAAACCGCGCGACCGAAAGTCGCGAATCCTTGCCAGCATGTTGTCTGGTCCCATCGATGTCGACAAAATGGACTATCTCGTGCGAGATAGCCTGCATGCCGGCGTGCCGTATGGTCGCAATTTCGATCAGCAGCGGCTGATTGGCAGTCTTTGTTTAAATGCTGATGCGAGTGGGTTGGCGATCAGCGAAAAGGGCCGGACAGCGGCAGAGATGATGGTGTTTGCCCGATACGTGATGTTCAGCGAGGTCTATTGGCATCATGCGGTCCGCGCGGCGACGGCGATGCTGCAGCGTGCCTTCTATTTGTTACATGGCGAATTGGAACTGGATACGTTGTTTCGTTTGGCGGAGCACGACTGGATCGTTCAGATGCAGGGGGCGGCCGGTAATGGTCCAGCCCGAGAACTGTTGGAAGGGCTATTCGGCTTGCGGCGGAAGCTCTACAAGCGATGGGTTCAATTCAGTTATTTCCAACAGCGTGAATTATACAACGGCATCGCCCGCCGGCCCTATCCGTGGCTGGCGGCATTCTCCGAGCAGTTAGCCGACGTACTCAGCCGTCACGCCGGTTGTCGGATCGCTCCCCACGAAATTCTGGTCGACGCACCGCCGACGAAGTTGGAGGTACAATTTCAGGTCGATGTTCATTTTTCCAAGGAAGGCCAGTATCGGGCGTTGGGGGACATCTCGCCGGTGGTGAGCACTTTGGCCCGTGAACAGTTCGACGACTACGTCAAACGCGTGCGAGTGTTTGTTCATCCTCGATTGCGGGAAGAGCTGGTCGGTGGTGGGGCGTTGCCGGAAGAATTGATACGACAGGCGATCGCCAGGATGTGAAACGCGTTCTTTTACCTGGAGAAAACACGGCACAAAAACGCATTTGACATCCGCGCCGGTCGACCTATGTTTAAACCGGGCGTAGTTCTGGCAACTGCTTGCTGTATTTGCCGGCAGGCCATGGTTTTCATACTCCACTGACGGTCAACATTGTTCTGAATCGAGGTCGTATCCCAAAGCCAGTCGGCTTTATCTCAGCAAGCATCCGCTTATGCTCACCGTCATTATGCTCACAGCGAGCAGCGTGACGTCTTTGGACCTCATAGCTTTGTTGTACGCTTACGCACCCGTTGCGGCAGCCCCAGGAGTAGCCACGATGTATGAATGCACTACGACACAACGAATGTCGCGCCAGTTAGAACGCCGACCGTTTCATTCCGAAAACCACTTTTGTTCGACCCAAACCGAAGTCCCGTTGATTCTTTGCATTGACGACGAACCTGAAGTCTCTCGCAGTATTGAGATGCGGTTGCGTGACTACCTTGTCGATGTTAGTCGAGCCTATTTCGGCATGCAGGGTTTTTGGGAGGCGGTCACGGATCGACCGGACCTGATTCTGATGGATCTTGCCATGCCGAACGGCGACGGTCGATTTCTTCTGGAATCGCTGCGACGAAACAGTACAACTGCAACCATTCCAGTGATTGTGCTCACAGGCATGCGTGATGCTCATTTCCGCAATGAGCTTTTCGCGTTGGGGGCCAACCAATTCCTGCAAAAACCCATCGCATTCGACGACTTGTTTCATGAGATGAGCCGCTTCGTTGACTTGCAAAAGCGTCCCGATGCCTAGCAGCCAGATGCATCACGCTCAATCTCAATTGGCAGTTCCAAAATCACCTTCCGTAAGTATTACCCGCGAGAAAAGATAATGAGAATTCTGTTGATCGAAGACAATCCTGGCGACGCGGAACTGGTCAGGAAAGCACTCTCCGACTGCACCACTCTCCATGAACTTCAATGGGTTACGCGGTTACGCGACGCGATTGACAACGACACGTTGAACCGCTTCAACGTGATCCTTGCCGACCTTTCGCTTCCGGACAGTTCCGGATTGGACACCGTCAAGAAGCTTAGAAGCGTCTATCACGATTTTCCCATCATTGTTCTTACCTCGCTGGCCAATGACAGTGTCGCGATTGAGGCCATCAAGGAAGGGGCACAGGATTATCTGGTGAAGGATCAGGTGGACAGCGATCGGTTGGAACGTTCGGTACGTTACGCCGTGCAGCGACAGAGGATGCGGGCGGAGAACGACCGGTTGCTGCGAGACCTCCAGGACAGCAAGACGATGCTGGAGCGAAAGAACCAGCGGTTGGAGCGACTGTGTGAGACGGCACAGCAGTTCGTCGACAACGTCTCGCACGAGTTTCGGACGCCGCTGACGGTGATCATGGAGTATGCGTCGTTGCTTCGGGAGGGGATAACGGGAGAAGTCAACGACGAACAGCGTCGTCTGTTGGCGGTGATTGACGATCGGGCAGGGGACCTGAATACGATGGTCGACGACATGCTCGACGTAAGCAAATTGGAGTCCGGTTTGTTGGGAGCATATCGCAAAGAGTGCCGATTGCACGACATTGTGGCTCATGTTCTTCCGTCGTTGCAGCGGAAAGCGGACGTGCGTAGCGCGTGCTTGGAAACGGCGATCCCTGACGATTTGCCGAGTGTCTACTGCGACGCGGAGAAGGTTGGGCGCGTGATTGTGAATCTGGTCGTCAACGCGATCAAGTTTTCCCGCGTCCCGGGTGCCGTTCGTCTGTGGGCAGAATTGTCGGACGAACACGAAGTGCGGATTGGAGTCACAGACAACGGCCCCGGGATTCCCCCCGACCGCTTGGAGGAGATCTTCCAGCGATTTTCGCAACTGAATACGGAATTGCGACAGAGCAATAAGGGTTTCGGTTTGGGACTGAATATCGCCCAGGAATTGGTGGGGATCAACCTGGGGAAGATGCGAGTGGAGAGCCAGCAGAAGGTCGGAAGCACGTTTACTTTCACGTTGCCGTTGGCAGGGCCGGTTCGTGTGACGGAGCGATATCTCGATTGGCTGCGAATTTGTCGGGATGCATCGCCAGCGGTATCGGTGGTTCGCGTGGGCATGGCTGATCCCGTCTCCGCGACGACGTGCCACACGATCGACACGTTCTTGAGCCTCGTTGTGCGACAGAAAGACCTGGTGTTCCGGCGCGCCGACGGCGAGTGGTTGCTACTGGTGAACACGCCGGAAATCGAGTTACCAGAGTTTCGGCGCCGGTTCGATCAGGAACATCGTGACATCAGCCGCAACAGTCCGCGAGGCCCGTTGCCCCAACTCACTTTCCAAGCCGACGGATCGTGGGATGTGGACGACCAGCGGCACGAGATTCTGGGATGTGTCGCCAGCTACCTCGAGACTCAGGAGGTGTGCCATGTCTAGGCGCACGGTACTGGTGGTGGACGACGACCATGGCATCGCTGACGGTGTCCGGCTGCGACTTCGGTCCGCCGGGTACGAGACGTTGGTCGCGTCCGATGGCATGGACGGCATTGCCGCCGCGATCGAACATCAACCCGATGTCGTGTTGATGGATGTGCGGATGCCTAACATGGATGGTCTTGCGGCGCTCGAAACACTCCGCATTGACGAGCAAACCAGACACATTCCAGCGCTCATGTTGT
>JAGQPD010000959.1 GCA_020426865.1 Planctomycetales bacterium | reverse complement strand
GCCCGTCCTTGACATGCCTAGTAGTGTTAGGTATTATGCCTAACGCTGCTAGGTATTAAGGTTCAGCGGGTTGGCCTGGCCCCGACGCGGAGGTGAACGGAGGAGATTAACAGTGATCACGAAAGAATTGGTGGCTGCTACCACGCAGCCGATCGTCTTGTCCGTGTTGGCGCATGGCGATGATTACGCTTATTCGATTATTCGCAAGGTGAAACAGATTTCCGGCGGCGAGCTGGAATGGACCGAAGGGATGCTCTACCCCGTCCTCCACCGGATGGAAAAGGAAAAGCTCTTGGCCGCACGCTGGGACTCAACCGATGTCGGCCGCCCGCGTCGCTACTATCGATTGACAAAAGCCGGTAGACGCGCCCTGGTTCAGAATCAGTCGCAATGGAAAGCTATGCACGAAACGTTTACTAAACTGTGGGGACCCAAAACATGTTTCAGCTAGACCAGAGTATCGACCGATGGCGAGCACAAATGCAGGCGTCCGATCTTGTGCCCGCCGACGCCTTGCGAGAATTGGAATCGCACTTGCGCGAAACGTACGCCGAAGTCCGGCAATTGGGATTGGAGCCACACGAGGCGTTTCTCGTGGCAACTCACCGGTTGGGACCAACACACGATCTGTGCGAAGAGCTGGGTAAAGTCCATGGCAGCCAAGCTTGGCGCCGAGCGTTGGGGTGGATGTTGGCAGGTTTCTTGGGTGGTAAGGCGGTGACAGCCCTGTTCCAGATACTGACAGGGTTTACAACCGTGATGACGGCCAGCATCGGTATCCCACCCTCGATCGTGGCCGTGACGACGTTGAGCGTCTTTGTGGCCTGTTGGTTGGGCGCCATGGTCTTTCTATACACGCGGAGCTGTCCGCCTCGGATCATGATATTTTTTTCTAGTCGCTCGTCCTTGGTGCTCTGTGCGGTTTTCGTCGGCGTCTTGCTGGTTGGCTTCCTATTTGAACACGCTCCATCCATTTTCTTGTCACGGTCGTACAGCATGGCATACTTCGCCGAATTCGCTCTGGTGCGGAGCATCGGGGCAGTTGTCGCCAACACGCTGGTTGCGGCGGGGGCCTTGGTGTTCTTTGTTAGCCTCCGGCGTCAACGTCGTGGGGAAAGTCGCGCGGTGCACACGAGTTAGCGTGCTGTTGCTCGATAAGGTGTCGTAACGAACGCTATGCCTGCTGCTCGATCTCTTCCTGCAGCAGGCACCACTGTTCTTCAGCAGCTGACAGTTGCTCATCAAGTTCCACGATGCGATTGTGGAGTTTCAATGCTTCAGTGGGATCAGTGGACGTCAACAATTGACTTTGAAGCTCTTTCTTTTCTTCATCTAACCTGGCGATGGATCGTTCGATCTTGCTGATTTCTTTACGGATCTCGCGTTCCGAGCGTCCGCTCGACTTCTTCCCGTCGCTTGCTTTTCCTTTTCCGGCGACTTTATTTGCCACCGCATCTGGCGACTTGCTCATACCACTTTCACGTTGGCGTTCCCCTTCGTCGATTTCTTTGTCGACGGAGTACACGTAGCTGTCATAATCACCGCGGTAATTGACGACGCGGCCGTCGCGCACTTCGATCACGCAAGTCGCGATGCGTTTCATGAAGTGACGATCGTGGCTGGTAAAGATCACGGTTCCCTGATAGGCCAGCAGGGCCTCGGCCAGGGCCTCGACCGTATCGACGTCCAAGTGGTTGCCCGGTTCGTCCAGCACGAGGACGTTGTATTGGCTGAGCAAGAGCCCGGCCAGGCACAAACGGGCTCGTTCGCCCCCCGACAAGACCGAGATTTTCTTCTTGATATGGTCGCCGCGAAATAACAACGCGGCCGCCAGGTCGAGGATCTCTTGTGTTTTCGTACCCGACGCCGATTGGTATTCCAAGTACTCCAGCACGGTCTGTTTTTCGGGCAAGCTCGTATACACATGCTGCGCATAGACGCCGATTTGGCACCCATATCCCCAGCGAATACCGCCGTCACGCGGTGGGAGCGATTCAACTACAGTGCGCAAAAATGTCGTCTTCCCTTGACCGTTGTCGCCTACCACCGCCGCGCGCATCCCATGATCGATTTCCAATTCGATGCCTGACGCGACGACGCGGTCCGGGTACCCGATGCTCAGTTCCTGACATCGTAACGCCGGACCCTTCCGCGGTTCCACTCGCGGCGCCCGAATCACCGCCGTCGCCTCGTCGCTTTCAATGTCAATCAATTCAAGCCGCTCCAATTGTTTGCTTTTGGAACGTGCCTGAGTCGCGGTGCTGGCGCGCGCGCGGTTCTTCGCGATGAATTCTTCCAACTGCCGACGCTTGGCCATCACCGTCGCATTGACGCGGAGATCATGCTCCCGACGCTCTTTCTGATAATCTAGAAAGGCATCGATCCTTCCCGGATACATGGTCAACTTGCCACGACTGAGGTCCAACGTTTGCGTACAGGTCGCCCCCAGAAATGTCCGATCGTGCGAGACGATCAAACACGCTTCGCGAAAGTTTCGCAAGAAGTGTTCCAGCAGCAGCTGCGTGCGAAGGTCCAGAAAGTTCGTCGGTTCGTCCAATAGCAAGAGGTTCGGCTGATGCAATAGAAGTGACGCGAGTTTGACGCGAGTCTGCCAGCCACCGGATAGGTTTTGAATCGGACCATCAAGATAATCGCCCTTGATCTCGAATTGCCCGGCGACCTCACCGCATTTCCAATCAGGCTGGCCGCTATCCCGCATCAAGAACTGCAGTGCCGACTCGCCCGGTAAGAAGGGATCGTGCTGCCGCAAGTAACCAATTCGCAGATTCGGATGCCGCACAACCTCGCCACTGTCCAATTCCTCCTCGCCAAGAATCACCCGCAAGAGCGTACTCTTCCCGGCGCCGTTGCGTCCCACAAAGCGGATTTTGCCATCGTCCGTCAACGTTGCTTCCGCTCCGTCGAACAAGACCTGATCGCCGTATCGTTTGTGCGCGTTTCGAATTTGTAGCAAGACTGCCATGGATGGATCGACCCAGAAAAAACCCAATCAAAAGCGACCCTTCAGTACATCAGAACCGACGCTGGACGTAAAGCCCAACCAGGTTTTACGACTGGGACAGCCGTGGGACTTTAGCTGCTCTTCGTGATCCGAACTTGCAGCGCCCGTGCGGCTCGGACTTCCAACACTTCCGCTTGCGCGCCGCCGATGGTAACCTCGTCGCCGGACGTCACAAGACGTCCGAGTTTGGCGACGATCAAACCGGACAATGTGTCGACTTCGGGATATTCTTCCAACTCATGTTCGAGGTCGAGTTCCAATTTGGTTGCCAGTCGGTCCAGTGCAATCGTGCCGCGGACGAGGAATTGATTCGACGCCGTCGGCACGATCTCTTTGGGTTCGCTATCGAATTCGTCCTCGACCGGTCCGACAATCTGTTCCAACACGTTCTCCAGCGTGACGATCCCCACCACCGTACCGTACTCGTCCACAACGACCGCCATCAACTGGTGTGTTGCCTGGAAGTGACGTAACAGACGGCTGATTGGCATTGTCTCTGGAACTTGGCGGGGAGGACGCATGATGGATCGGACGTCGAACACCTGTGACCGGTCGATGCCGACCAAATCCTTGATGTGGAAGATGCCCACGATGTCGTCCAATGAACCATCACACACGGGGAAGCGAGTGTGCTTGGTCCGTCGAGCTAACTCGATGCACTCGTCGAGCGTATCTTCCAGGTCGATCGATTCGACTTCGACACGCGGAACCATGACGCGACGGCAGATCATGTCGTCGAATTCGAAGACGGCGTTGATTAAGCGATGTTCGGAACCAGTAACCTCACCGCTAAGATGTGCCTCTTGCAACAGGACACGAAATTCTGCTTCCGTCAACGGTGAGCCATGTCCGGCGGCATCCTTCATGCCGACGGCCCCAAGCACGATCGCGGTAGCCCAATTCAACGCAATAAGAAACGGATAGAAGATGACGTAGAAAAACAATAAAGGTCCCGCACACCACAATGCCATTTGTTCGGGCCGGCGGATAGCAAATATCTTCGGGGCCTGTTCGCCGATTACTAAGTGCAGGCCCGAAATCAGCGTAAACGAAATGATGAATCCAATCGTATGGACGGCCGTCGGGGAATCCACGCCCATCAAGTGCAACAGCGGCTCGACAAGCCGGGCAAAGGCGGGTTCGCCCAACCAGCCAAGGCCAAGTGACGCCATGGTTACGCCCAACTGACATGCCGACAACGATGCATCCATGCGCTGCCCCAGCCATTGGGCAGTCTTCGCCATCGGGCGACCCTGGACGACGAGTTCATCAAGCTGGCTGCCTCGCACCTTTACGAGCGCAAATTCTGCGGCGACAAAAAATCCGTTGAGGATAACAAGCAACAACGCGCCCAACAAATAGAACGCATCGTAGAAGGATCCTAGCATGGGATCTCTCAAATCTCACTAAGGGAACTTACATTGCAACTGTCTGACGTAGTGCGTACCAATATATATGTGTCCCGCCCTTAGCGATACCGGAGCCGCAAAGCCAAGGGGGGACCATCCCGTCAATCTCGCACTGTCAATCTCGCACTGTCAATCTCGCACTGTCAATCTCGCATAGTCGAGCGTAGTCCCCACATTGAAAATCGCGTAAAATTGCTCGTAGCGTACCGCATGTCCCTGCAGCCGCCCACCCACCATTAATCGAAGAAACAGCGATGACTCATCAACCCAGCCGCGAACTCGTGATCGCTACACTCTTTCTGTCCTTCGCGTTGACGACGACGGCCGCCGATGATTTCGCGATCCAAATGGTCGCCAACAGCGATCTCCCCTCAGGCGACGGAATGGCAGCTGATGTCGCCACGGTTGAAGAGCTGAGGTCGCATGCAGCAGTGATCTTCATCGACGATTTTGAACAAGGGGAACTCGATAATCGATGGGATGAGGCCAACAACAAGAATGACTCGGCCCTTTCCTGGCAGCAATGGGAGTCGGTCGACTCCGTCGCTGGACGGCGCTCGCTAAAGGTCACCGCCGATTTGCAGCAAAACCAGGGGGGCGGTTTGACGAAGTGGTTCGAGTCCCATCCTCGGTTGTTCATTCGTTTTTACACCCGGTTCGATCCCCAATGCGATTACGTTCACCATTTTTGCACGCTTCGTGCCAACCGGGGACTGAAAGGCGGCGATCGCTGGAGCGGTTTTGGTGGTGCAGGCTTGCGACCGGTCGGCGACGAACGGTTTTCTACCGCACTTGAACCTTGGGGCGACTGGGGACGCATTGCTGCCCCAGGCGCCTGGAATTTTTACAGCTATTGGCATACGATGTCCGCCAGCCCGGACGGCAAGTTCTGGGGCAACTCGTTTCGCCCCGACAGTCAGCCCGCCATCAAAAAGGGCGTGTGGATTTGTGCCGAGTTTATGCTCCGCCATAATACGCCTGGCGAAAACGATGGCGAACAAGCGTTCTGGATCGACGGTCAACTCATCGGCCACTGGCGCGGTTTCAATTGGCGCACCAGCGAAAACCTATGGGCCAATGCCTTCACGCTCGAAAGCTA
>JAGQPD010000958.1 GCA_020426865.1 Planctomycetales bacterium | reverse complement strand
AAAGTGATGCGGGAAACGATCACCGAAAAACCACCCGGCGAAGGAAACACCTACGAAAGCCCGACGATTATCCCGTTGTTCTTCAAGGACTCGGGCCAACTCAGCCCGTATTCGTTGGGGCCGGGTACGCATACGCCGAGACCGCCATTTATTGAACATGATGTTTTTGAAAACACCCTCGCCTCAATTTCGTTGATAACGCCGGAGGGCAAAGAAGAAAAGATCGCCTTGGCTGGACCGACACAAGTGGACGTGCGTTTTGAGCGACGGGAAGGTGAGGCACTTGACGATGACGGCGACGGACGCGATGAAGTACAAACGGAAATGGTGGCGATGGACCTTAGCGGTATGTCGTCGTTCGGTCCGGTACATGTCGGTTTGTATGACGGTCAGCCGTCTTTGGGAGAAATCGAAGAGCAGACGAATAACACGCCTGGGGTCTTGGACGTTCCACCGTTTACAGCCGTTGGTGCGGCAGACAGTTTCTTTGACGTGTTCGTCGCGATCACGGTATTCACGCCGGACGGGCCAGTCACGCTGATCAATCTGCAGCAGCCGAAGCGGATGAGTGGCACGATATTCCACAAGCCACCAACGGAGGAAACGATATACGAGAGTCCGGAGACGATCGAATTGTTCTTCCCAGATGGTCGTCCGAGCGGATACAAGCTGGGGCCGGGTACGCATACGCCTTCGCCACCGGAGCACTTTGTCGAGCACGATGTATTTGATGCGACGCGGGCTTCGATCAACCTGATCGGTCCCAACATCAATGAGATTGTAAACCTGCAAGGTCCGACGCAGATTGACGTATGGTTTGATGGTCCGAACGAAGGCGATGCGGATGACAGCAATGGTGACGGATTGGACGAAGTGATGACGAAGATGATCCAATTGGATCTCAACGGACAGAGCTCCCTAGGGCCGGTTCACGTCGGGCTGAACCCGAACCAAATGTCAACCGGCTCGATCATGGAGAACGTGAACAATACGCCCGGGACGTTGGACCTGCCACCGTTCACCAACACGGGTGATGCCGGAAGCTGGTTTAACTTGTTCTTGGAGATTCGAGTGGACACACCGACGGGTCCGGTGTTGCTGTACAATCGTCAGCCGAAGATGATGCATGAGACGATCACGCACAAACCACCGGGACCAGGTGAGACATATGAAAGCCCAACGACAATACCGTTGTACTTCGCCGATGGTACGCTCAGTCCTTATCGCTTAGGTCCTGGCCGCCACACACCGGTGCCTGAACAGCCGGACCATTTCGTGGAAACGGATCTGTTCCCGGATTCAAGTATGTTTTTGCTGTTGCGCGACGAAGCGTCCGGACGTACGGACGAAGTGTTCTTGACTGGACGAAGCGTGATAGATGTCTGGTTCGATGGTCTCGCCGAAGGGGACGCCAACGACGACGATGGCAATCAGCAGGACGAAGTGATGGCCATTTTGGCGGAGATGGTGTTACAGGGCGCGAGCAATGCCTTTGGACCAATTCAAGTGGGATTGAATCCAGCGCAACAGTCGACTGGGATCATTGAAGAACAGTTCAATCTTATCCCGGGTCGCCTGGAACTACCGCCGTTTGGCAACGGCCAGGCCGCCACGAGTTGGTTATTGAATCCACAGATCGTTGTCGGGACGCAACTACTGTTGCCGGCAACGCCATTGCCACTGGTCGGCATAAGCAGGGTCAAGCCGGCGGGCCCGGGCGACTTATTCCAGATGCCGATTGACGTGTTCGTTCCGCTACTGGACCAAAACGGTGTGCCGACATCGCTGTCGGTGGGGCTGGTGCAGTACATTCCGTCACCGCCGCTACCGGTGCCGTTAAGTGCCACGGCAGCAGCAGGTTATACCTATTCGGATTGGAATTCCAGCTACGGGTCGTCAAGTGAGTTGATGGCCGATGGCAACGGTGACGGGGTGGTTAACGCCGCGGATTACACGATCTGGAAGGACCGTCAAGAGGCGTTGCGCGAAATGTTGGAATCAGAACCATTCTTCTCCAGCCGTACAACAAGTGGAGAACAGATGGCATCATCGCTGCCGCGAGCGGCCGACAGCCACATCGAGTCCTCGGTTTGGTCAGAGGATGAAGACTGGATTGCATCGTCGCGAAGCCAACCGTAGTCGTTCCCAACGCAGGCCAAAAAATAAAAGCCGGCCGGGGCACGTCGAATGCCCCCACCGGCTTTTGCGGCATTGCCGCGATACGGCTGGGGACAGCCGTGGAACTTTACTAGAATGTCTCCCTACGGCATTTCGCCGCCGGCACGGCTGGCCATGGCCTGGAAGACAGCCATCTCTACGTCATTGGCTAGCAATTGCACGCTGCCATCGGCCAGGGCGAATTGTGCACCACCGGCGTGCATGGAGCCAAAATAGAGGTCGTTCCGCAAAAGCGTCTTCGCCGTTTCGTCGGGAGCCTGGTTGTCGGAGACGAAATAGCCGCCAGCGTTGATCGGCAAGCGAGCGTTCCTCATCGCCGCAATGCATTTGCTTCGTCCCTTGTTACTGCGCCAGGACCCGTCGGTCCAATCGTCCAGCAAGTATGTCCGCTCGCCGAACAACAGCGTATGGGATGTGCCGTCTTTGATGTCGTGCGTCGCGACATCGCTGTTGGGAAAGAAGATCCCGTCAGCGAAGACAAAACCGCAAACGTCGGTGGGAGCCGTTGGTTCAAACGGGTACGAACCGCGAGTCGCCGCACCGCTGCCGGTAACTCCCTCGTAATGGGCATTGGGGATCGAGTCTTCGATGGCCGGGACGCTTGGACAAGCAAAAACCCCGGGCATTTTTTCCGCTGGCTGTTTGTAGGTCATGCTGCCGTCAGAATTTGGTCCAATGGCGTCGTAAAGTGCGGACTCCTCAAGATACGGCAGGACCAGGACCCGCCAACTGGCGCCAGGGACGTTGAATTGGGCAAACTCCCGCGAACCCGGGGGAAAGTGCCTCTGGTTCGATTCGTAGTTGATCGACGAAAGGGCCATTTGCCGGAGGTTATTGGCACAAGCGGTCCGTCGAGCCGCTTCGCGCGCCGCTTGAATCGCCGGCAACAATAGCGCCAACAGCAGCCCAATGACAGCGATCACGACAAGCAGTTCAACAAGTGTAAAACCAGCTTCTCGCGGTAGTGTACGGGGATTCGGTTGGAAAAACATCGCTATTTCTAGTATTTCGCCGCCTGGGAATTCAGCCGCTCGGGATTGGAGAACGCGAAACCGCTTGACCACGAGCCGCCATTGTACCATTACCCTCGTGTCGATACCCGACTGGAAACCCCTCCCTTGGAAGTGTTTCGGATTTTAGCCGTTCTCCCCCTCGTTTCGCATTTGGAGGGAAAATCGGGAAAACGTCGCGACTCGTAGTATCCCTCTAGAGTAAATGTCATTTCAGTGGGGATGCCCCTCAATAGGGGCCCGATCGAGTGGAGATTTCTTGGCAATTGCTCAGTAATTCCTCAGTAATTGCCCAGCAATTGCTTTCCGACGTCGCGACGGCGGGTCACCTGTAACGCAAGAAAAAACTGGCCGAAAACGTTGGGTGTTCATCGGTTGGCCGGCTCCCTTTTTTTTCTTACTATGGAGTTGCTCGGGCGATTCGCCCGGCAGAACCCGGAATAATTGTGCGTTGCTCAGCATTTTCACCCACGAGACTTTCCCGAGGATTGGCCAAGAACCACGCATCGGCGCCAGTGAAGTTCGCGAGCGGACGTTCGCTACCCGACCAACAAGAGGAGTTCCAACATGACGATTCCAAGTTGTCTTTGTCGACCGGTTGTCTGCTTGCTTGCTGCGGCAAGTGTTTGGGCGCTGATGCTGACCTGGGCGGCACCATCGAACGCCGCGGTAACGTTGACAAGCGATCCCGAGTACCCGGCATTTCCGGATGTGTTCACGCTTGATCCAGAGCTGTTCGCTCCCGCTCAACGTGGGTTGGCCAACACACGTGCGCTGCGACAGACATTTCAGTCGGATTCGACATTCACGGTGGGCGAAATCATCATTGGCATTGCGTCCCAGGGAAATCCCGGCGGAATCAACATCAACGTCTATGAGGTGGATGACGTTTTGGCGGAAACGTGGACGCCCGGGAATTTGGTCAAGAACATCGTCGTCCCTGAAGGTGACCCGATTCCGACATCGACCGCACGATTGGGATTCACGTTATCGGAAAGCGACCTGTTTGAGTTACCTGCGCGGAACACAGACGCTACGGGGTATGGGATCGAATTCTCCGTCGTTGACCAGACATCGACGATCGGTTTGTTGCGACATTCAAATTCTGGGGAAGACGGATACCTAAATGGTGTTTTTTATACCGAATCGGGTGGACAAAGCAGTCCCACTCGTGACTTGGGTATCGCGTTGATTGGCACCAATGCACTGGTGCCGTTGGATGGCGATGTCAACGGTGACCGGGCGGTTACGATGGCGGACTTCGACATCATCAACAACAACTTCCGCAACAGTGTGACATCGCGAAGTCAAGGCGACTTGACGGGCGACCGATTTGTGAATTTTGATGACTTCCGCCAGTGGAAGAGCAACTTTGCCGGGGCAGTTCCGGCCGCTTCTTCGGTGCCGGAACCGGCCAGTGCCGTGTTGGTTGTCCTGGGGATCTTGTTGTGGGGATGCCACGGTCGGCGAAGCCGTTAAGACGGTATCGTCGAATCAAGAACAATTCACTGAATGGCATCCCGGAAAGGCAATCAGCAATGAAGACATATCGACAATTTGGAAATATGGCAATGATCCTTGTGGTCGTTGCCGCGGCGCATTTGTCAAATGCGCATCGACAGGCCTGCGGGCAGGTCGAATACACGTGGGAGAATCCTGGCGAAGGGAGTTGGCTGGACAATGCCAACTGGTTGGATCCCAATGGATCGGCGTTCGTTCCGTCGGCATTCTTTGACGAGTCGGGGCGGATTGAAAACGGCGGCACCGCGTTTGTCGATCAGGTGCTCGATTCCACCGCCAATCCGGATCAGAATCCGGCCGGCGTGGTCTTGGGCCGCGGAAACAACACCAGCGGGACACTCGAAATCCGCAGTGGCGGCAGCATGCATGTGACGGCCGGCATGAACTCCAGTGGCAACGTGCTGGTTGGTGCCAGCGGTATTGGCGTGCTACGAGTATTACCGGGCGGAACACTGTTGGCCGACGGCACGCTCACGCTGGGTGCCAACCCGGCAAATATGCTCCAAGTCGGCGGCAACAGTGGCGCAAACGCGTCTCTGTCGGCCAGAGCACTCTCGCTGTCCGGGCCTGCTCAGTATTTCCCGAACGGCACAATCGCATCGAGTTCGACTCTGGTGCTCGGCGACACCTCGTCCCAAACATTCGAAGTCACGTCGGCGGGCAATGCCAAGCTGCAGGTAACCGAGCGGGCGGGTCTGGGCGGCAATTTGCACCTGAATTTTACTGGCGTATCGCCTGGACTTGGTGATTCGTGGACCGTGCTGGAAGCGGGTTCGATTACGGGCGACTTCAGTAGCATTACGTCTTCGTTGGCGCTTCCCATCGGTCAGGCACTGGCGGTAGCGAAGGTCCCCCTCGCCGGCGGCGGAAGTCGTTTGGACGTATCACTGCGAGAAGTCCTGTTCGTGAACATTGATCGTGATTCGGGCGCCGTCACCGTCAGCCACGACGGCACGGGCACGATCGAGATCGATGGTTATTCCTTGCTATCAGCCTCCGGCGCGTTGACCCCCGACACGTGGAACAGCCTCGTCGACCAAAACACGTTCGGTGCCAACTGGGTCGAATCCAACCCGTCCAATTCGAATCTCTCCGAACTCAATCCATTGGCAGCGGCAACGGTGAACGGCGGGCAATCGATCACGTTGGGGAATGTCTACAATCCGTATGCAACGTCCTTCGGTCAATCGGCCGAAGATCTTCGGTTGGAGTATACGGGGCCCGACGGTGCAGTGGCCCTGGCCGCAGTCTCCTATTCCGGTACGAAGGTCAATAACTTGTTG
>JAGQPD010000957.1 GCA_020426865.1 Planctomycetales bacterium | reverse complement strand
ATGCCCGGAAGCGCATTGTTTACGGCAGCGACCACCGTGAAGCGGAAACGCTGCTACTGGACGAAGACGGAAACCCCATCATGTCGTCCGAGGGTTATGCCGGCTGGACGAGCGAATATGACGATCGCGGCGAACTGTCCGCCCGCCGCAGTTTTGGCCTGGATCGCCAACCCGTCATCACGAACGATGGTACGGCGGGTTGGCACTCCACTTTTGATCCCAGCGGTAACGAGACAAGCCACGTCTTTCTGGGCCTCGATGGCAAACCTATTCTGTCGAAGGAAGACATTGCCGGATGGAAATCGGAATTCGACGAACGAGGCAACGAAATACAACGGGAATTCATCGACGTCGACGACACACCACGCCGATTAAATGGAGAAAACATTGGGTGGAAAGCACGCTACGACCAAGCGCGATTGCTTGACTACACATACTATGGTTACTCTGGGGCGGAAGGGTACGCGAATAGGAAAGATACATACAACGAAGACGGGTTGGTAATACGTGTCATGTATCTTGACGCCAACGATATGCCAACGCTCGACAAGAATGGCGTAAACGGATGGAAGAATTTGTACAGTCCCACCGGACAGTGGATCGACATGACCTATGTCGGATTAGATGGCGAACCCACGCGACACCCAGACGGCTATGCCACCAATCGCTCTGCCTACGACGACAACGGAAATGAGAAGCGCCGCGAATATCTCGGTGAACACGGCCAACTCGCCGCTAATCTCTCGGAAGGCGGTATAGCAGGATGGAATTCGACTTTTGACCCCAATGGAAACGAAGTAAGCCGCGAGTTCTTTGGTATTGATGGCAATCCAACCCACTACGACGGTGAAAACCAGGGTTGGCAAGCAGAGTACATCCACAATCGACTATCCTGGCAGACATACTACGGCTTTCCTGATGTCATTTCGTTTCGCAAGAAGAAAGTGCAGTACAACGAATCGGGAAGCGTGCTGGCCGTCTATCTACTCGATAACGACGACCATCTGACACTAGATGCAGACGGAGTTGCAGGATGGAGAAATGATTATGACCCGCGTGGCTTCTTAACCGAACAGGTATATTTTGGTGTCGACGAACAGCTTAAAAACCATCAGCATGGTTATGCAGGTTTGAGAGATGAATTCGACAACAACGGCAACTGGGTCAACCGCACGTATTTCGACGAACAAAGGCAACAGGTGGCAACTCGCCTAGTCATTGGATTCATCCAACCCCAAAGTCAGGCAGAGCAGAAAGGGCTCCGAGTCGGCGATATCCTGATGAGCTATGGAGGCACGCAAATCCACAGCCTCCGACACATGCAGCAATGGACAACGCCACAGGCCAACGACGAGGACATGAACGACGAATCCGACACAGTGCCACTTACCGTCCTACGCGACGGCAAAGAAGTCCACATTGAGCTTCACACTGGACTAATCGGTTTGTCTGGCACGGACCAAGTGGTGCCCGGCAGCGTCCCGTAGGAATGCGAAACAATGTGTCAAGGCCACGCCGGACCATGATCTTGCCAAGCGTGATCCGACTACTTATCGGCTTGCGTCACGTTTTCCCATGTTAATCGCTTTACGTTTTCGATCAAGCTCGGTTTGCTCGCACCACGAAACTGGCAGTTGCGAAGGACGACACCGTCGATATGACTGTTTTCCAACCCCACCAGGTACAAGGGCCGGGTACTTTTCTTGGACGTAACATTTTCGATAACGATGTTGCTCACTCGCGGCGGATAGTCGCCTGACTCGGGCGCCCAATATTGGAGATTGATCCGCACTACGGCGTCGCTGACCTGCCCAACGTCGATGTTGCGAACAAACATGTTTTCCAGATAACCGCCCCGCATCGAATTCGACTTCAAACGAATCGCACGCTCAAGGTGTGGACTGTCCATCGTGCAGTCTTCGACGAACACATTGCGAATGCCGCCACTCATTTCACTACCCAATACCACGCCGCCGTGGCCGTCCTTCATCTGACAATTGCGAACAACTATGTTTTCACTCGCCACGCCAACTCGCCGACCATCCGCGTTGCGCCCCGATTTGATGGCAATGCAGTCATCGCCAGTGTCGAAGTAACATTCTTCGATCAACACGTTCTTACAACACTCGGGATTGCACCCATCGTTGTTGGGGCCATGCGAATCGATATGTACGCCACGCACCGTGACGTTTTCGCATAGCACGGGGTTCACTTCCCACATTGGCGAACGGTGCACGGTTATGTCTTCGATCAGAATATTCTTGCAGCGGTAGAACTGCACGAAATTAACCCGAATGCGGTAGTCTCCGCCGAAGTGACGCTCCGCAACCGGCACGTTGCCTTCCCCATACTCCAACAGCTTTGCCACATGTTCGTTGCCGCTCCCTTTCCAATCCCACCAATGATCGTCATCGGCCTGGCCGTCGATAGTGCCTTTGCCGGTCAGCGCGATGTTTTCTTGCTCAAAGGCATAGATGGGCGGTGAGAAGTTCATCAGTTCGGTACCTTCGAACCTTGTCAGTACGACCGGCAAGAAATCTTTCGGTTGGGGACTGAACCGCAATGTGGCTCCCTCTTTTAGATGCAGATTCACATTACTTTTCAAGTGAACGGGCCCCTTGCAGTACCAGTCGCCGGCTTCCAGAATCACACGTCCACCACCCGATTCATGGCAGGCCTTAATCGCTGCCATGATTGCCGGTCGACAATCGGTCTTGCCGTCGGGCCTCGCACCGTGCTGTCGAGCGTCAAAGTCCCTGTCAGGAAATGCAGGTGATTGAATGTTCGCCAAGATCGCAGGTACCGCATCCCAACCGATCGCTTCCGCGACTCGCTGAGCTGTCGCCGGCCTGGTACCAAGAACGACGAATAATAACCAGACCATGCTAATGTAACGAGCGAATCGGTTCCATTTAGAGTAAATCGTGGAAGCAGTTGTCATAGGATTTCTATCCCGCAGAGTAATGTGGTTAGTGGCAGGTGGCCGTACTGCCAGTGTAGACCATGGAGCTCGCCGGGAGCTATGTTAATTTCGTACAATAATTGCCATTCAACTCACTATTATTCTCCAATTAAGGACTGCCCACATGGCTTCGTCACGTACCGATCGCATCTGGTGGAGCGCTCGCCATTGCCGACTTGACGACCTGGTCGCAGTCCTCAATACCCATCCGCTCGATGCAGGTTACGCGCATGCGGACCGCACGGAACAACATATTCCGATCTATGCAGGCCCCACGATTCGCGATGTAGTTCGCGATCCCGCGCAACGACGCGAGATGCAGGCCGAATGGGCCGATGTGATGCTTGAAGGGCCAGGAATCGTCGTTATCGAACAGGCTTTCGATGACCTGGAATCCGTCGACGCTGCTTCGGCGTTCTTTCGACAAACAATCGACCAACAGCATCGCGACTCGGGACATGCCGGCGACCATTTCGCCAAGCCAGGTGCGAATGATCGCATTTGGAATGCGCTGGAGAAACTTTGCCTGAGCGACCCACATACGTTTGCTCGCTATTACGGTAATCCGATTGTGGCATGGATCGCCCAAGCGTGGTTGGGAAATGCCTACCAAATGACATCGCAAGTCAATGTCGTCAATCCTGGCGGCGAACCTCAATCGGCCCACCGTGACTACCATATGGGATTTCAAACAGCTGAGGAAGTCGCCCAGTTCCCGGCACACGTGCATCGACTATGTCCACTGTTGACTTTGCAGGGGGCCGTCGCACACGTCGACATGCCACTTGCAAGTGGCCCCACGCTTTATCTTCCTTTTTCACAGCGGTACGAACAAGGATACCTTGCCTGGCGACAGCCCGAGTTTCAAGACTACTTCCGGCAATACGCCGTGCAATTGCCCATGCGACGTGGGGATGCGGTGTTCTTCAATCCGGCTGTCTTCCACGCCGCCGGTGGAAATCGTACGGACAACGTTTACCGAATGGCCAATCTCCTGCAAGTTTCGTCGGCGTACGGCCGCGCAATGGAAAGTGTCGATCGTACTCGCATGTGCCTGGCGCTCTATCCCGCATTGTGCGAACTCCGCGATGCTCGTCAGCTATCCGCGGAACGAATCGCCTCCGCGATTGCCGCAAGCGCCGAGGGATATTCCTTCCCAACAAATCTCGATCGCGACCCGCCCATCGGCGGACTGGCACCGCAATCGCAACAACAACTGTTGTCCCAAGCGATGGACGAACGCTGGGACGTTGACACGTTTCGCGAACACCTGCTAAGTCACGCGGAACGACGCATCGCGTAAAGGCAGCACGCCGCGTGCTGTCCGGTGAATCGGATGCCTCGAGGTTCAAGGTATCCGATGTCGAGAATTCGTTGCGTTCGGTTACCTATGGTATACCTATCTCCGGGAGCCTTCCGATGATCGAAATCAAATATACTGGCGACGCGCGGACTTTCCCGTTCGAGCGATTGGTCGTCATGAAGTTGACGTCGTTTCGCGACAAGGATCGCGTCCATCTTCGTGATATGATATCCATCGGCTTGATCACCGATCACTGGCTTGATCGCCTATCCCCCGCACTGCGAACGCGTTTGCAGGAACTGCTCGATGACCCTGACGGCTAGCCAGTGCTTTTTCGGCAGATTTGACTTACATAGTAGCGACTCACGTAGCTCTTCAGCGCCAAGTCGTGTCAGCCGTCGTCCAGCCGACACGATACATACGAAGCGCCGCCCTACTACGGCGACTTTGTCGGGGTGCCGCCGGTCCTTTGTGACTGAAAGTGTCGTAGAATCGTCCGATGCCACTCAACCATCACTGCTGCGTCTTCCCTATCTTAGACTTCATCGACGACACGAATTCGAAAAGTACGGTCGAAAACCGGACTATCTGGGCTTCCGATTCGATTTCGCAAGCAGAATTCTAATTGCCAACAGCTCAGGGCGGTTCAACTTGAGTAAAGCGATGGTAACTCTCGCTATAGCAGTCCTGGCCAATATGGAACCATCTTTCATCAGTTCAAAATGTTCGTCCCATGAATCTGATCGAGGATGAAATAGCCTGACGATCTCGCCTGTCGACTCGTCTACCGACGCTAGATCACTGCTTTTTGAACGGTTGCAAACGAAACACGTCCAAGCCAGATTCTTCTCTGTCGTTTGCCCACGATGCTTTACGGCGATGATGTGGTCCGGCTCATGTGGAAGAAAGGCATCGTCCTCGTGTAGCATGCAGTATTCACATCGGAAGCCAGC
>JAGQPD010000956.1 GCA_020426865.1 Planctomycetales bacterium | reverse complement strand
AAGACTTGGTCGCTTTGAGCGATTATCTGAAGGAGAGTTTTGAGCGTCCGCCCTGTCCGTCGGAGATCACGACACAGGATCTGCGGGGGTATATCGCTGCGGTCACCGAGGCTGGGTACGCCAAGACCTCCATTGCCCGTCGTCTCGCTTCCCTCCGTAGTTTCTTTCGATTCGCCCAACGTGAAGGGCTGGCCGACCACAATCCGGCAAAGCCCCTGCGCAACCCCCGCCGCTCGCGCAACCTGCCCCATTTCCTCAATTCCGCCGAATTGGGTAAGCTGCTTGAAGCCCCACCAGCGAACCAGACGCTGGGAAAGCGTGACCGTGCCATTCTCGAAACAATGTACTCGGCCGGCTTACGTGTCAGCGAAGTCGTGGGGATCAACGAAGGTGATCTCGATTTGCAGAATGGCGTCGTGCGGATTCGAGGCAAGGGGAAGCGTGAAAGGATGGGGCCGATTGGATCTTTCGCGACGCGCGCGATCCGTCACTGGCTGACGGTTCGGAAGCTTGCTCCCAGGATTCCGGCTGGCCCCACGGCCCCCATTTTTACCAACAAATTTGGCGGCCGCATCACGACCCGCAGCGTCGCTCGAATGTTGGAAAAACACCTCAAGACCTCGGGACTCGACCTGCGTACGACCCCACATACGTTGCGGCATAGCTTTGCGACGCATCTTCTGGACCATGGGGCGGATATCCGCAGCGTCCAAGAGTTGCTCGGCCACAAGAGCATCGCGACGACGCAGATCTATACCCACGTAAGCACAGCGGGACTGAAGGACGTCTACGAACGAGCTCACCCACGTGCGTCGAACCGAAAGCGGGTAAGTTAGGAAAGCATGCTAAAGTTACGTATTGCTGTCGCAATCCGAAACGATATCGCGGGACGCAACAGATAACGCAAATGGCATCTGCCACTGCTAACGTCAATCAACGAGATTGTTTCTCAATGCCCAGACGGCGGCCTGTGTGCGATCGTTGACCTGCAGTTTACGCAACACATTTTGGACATGTTCTTTTACCGTCTCGACACTAATATCCAGTGACGTGGCGATCTCGCGATTGCTCAATCCGTACGCCACGTGTCGGAGCACTTGTGTTTCGCGATTAGTGAGAGTCACATCGGCCAACGCCGTCCCTTTGCGTTTCGCCATCGCTTTGCGAATACGTTGGATCTCTGAATCGACCGGGGGCTGTTCGCCGCGCGCCGCCCGCTGGATCGCGGCGATCAAATGATGGCGTGTGATTCCCTTGAGAATATAGTCAAACGCGCCCAAGGCTATGGACCTCGCAATGTACGTGGGGTTGTCGAATGTCGACAGCATAATGACCGGAATATCCGGCGCCTTTTCCCGTATCGCCTCCAACGCTGCGAAACCATCGGTCTCCGCCATGCGAATGTCCATCAATACGACATGCGGTCTTAACGCCAGGACTTGGTCAATGGCCGAAGCACCATCGCTGGCTTCCCCTATGACTTCAATATCCGAGCCCTTTAGGATGCTCTTTAATCCAAACCGGACAACTTCGTGGTCATCGGCTACCACAACCGTTATCGGCATCGTTGCACTCCTCTTCTCGTTGACGTACGTCTCCAACAACATATTAAATCCCGCCTGCACAAAGTGACCGTGCCGGACCAATCGCAATGGAACAAGACCACAACGGACGACCGGCGTGTGGATGACTCTTTTCTCGTGTTAGGCAAAGATCCCATAGAAGACCATAACTGTAAAGCCTTTTGAAGCCCCCAAAACCAAGGAAATCGGCTCTTTCACCCTTTTGAGGGGTGTGCGACTTTGGAGCCTACGGGGACAAATCCGCAAACGGCGGTCCAATCTTGGCAAAAAGCACTGACAGGCGATGGACGCGTTACGACCATCACAGACCTAACAGCGGCCGCCCCTGCTATCGGCGTAATCGTCCCGACAGGATTTTGCGTGACGTTGGCAATACGAAACCGTTGACGACGTGCAACGTGTGACGTAGATACCTTACGACGTCCTGCACAGAGTAGTCTGCTAACGTCCTATCGGATCGAAGTGACATTGCCCGAGGTAAGGAGCACGAGCGTGCCCGAGAAGCCCCAACACCGTGGAAACCTGCTTTTAGTTGACGATGATCGTCACGTTCTGGAGTCGATGAGCTCTTGGTTGCGTGACGAGGGTTATCGGGTTGTGGCCGCAGCAACGTACGATGAAGCGGTCTCCGCGCTGGGATCGCAACCATTCGATCTGGTACTGGCGGACATCCGCTTAGGGGACCGAGACGGATTTGATGTCCTCCAGTACTCGCGTGACAGATATCCGGCAACGAGCGTCATCCTGTTGACCGGCTACGGGACGGTAGAGACGGCGATTGACGCCCTGCGCGCCGGTGCCTTCGACCTGTTGACCAAGCCGTTGATCGACCAAGAATTGGAGATGGCAATCCAACGAGCACTGACACAACGCAAGGTGCTGGAGGAAAACAAACGGCTCAAAGCCCAACTCGATCGCCAATTGGGCATGGACAATATCATTGGCAGCGACCATCGGATGCAGCGGATTTTCGAAATGGTCGACAGTATCGCCGACACACGTGCGACGGTCTTGATCACCGGCGAGAGTGGCACGGGCAAGTCACTCATAGCGCGTGCCATTCATCGACAGAGCGACCGTCACGACAAGTCCTTTGTCGAGATCGCGTGTGGAGCTCTGCCCGAGACGTTGTTGGAAAGCGAGCTCTTCGGGCATGTGTCGGGAGCGTTTACCGGTGCAACGTCTGGCAAGATCGGCAAGTTCAAACAGGCCGATGGAGGCACGATTTTCCTCGACGAAATCGGTACCGCGTCGCCTGGCATGCAAGTCAAGCTACTCCGCGTCTTGCAGGATCTCGAATTTGAACCGGTTGGCGGCACGGAAACGATTCGAGTCGATACGCGGGTGATTCTGGCAACCAATGAAGACCTTCAGGCCGCTGTTTCGACCGGTCGCTTCCGCCAGGATCTTTTCTACCGAATCAATGTCATCAACATCGAGCTTCCGCCACTTCGCGATCGTATCGCGGATATCCCACATCTGGCGACGCACTTCCTGCGTTCCGTCAGCGAGGATACAGGACGGAATGTTGCCGGTTTTTCCAACGATGCAATGGAAGTGCTGCGAACGTATCGCTGGCCTGGTAATGTTCGCGAATTGCAGAACGTCGTGGAGCGAGCCGTGCTGCTGGGCAAGGGCGAACAGATCGGCGTGCAAGATCTGCCGTCGAATCTCACCACCATGGCCCCGATACACGTTGCCCCTTCCAGCGGACGCACATTGAAGGAAGCGCTCGAGGGTCCAGAACGCCAGATCATCCTCGACGTTCTGGAAGCAAACGATTGGAATCGCAATGTCACCGCCGATCGACTCGGTATCAATCGCACAACGCTCTACAAGAAAATGAAGCGTCTGGGATTGGACGATCTCGAACCGCGAACCTCCGCCACCGGCTCCATGCACGACTAGTTGCCCGCTCGGTCGGCATCGCGAGCGGAATTACCGAGCTGTCACGGTCGTCGGCTCCATATGCCGTCCGTTCGTCACCATTGTGCTGACCGCTTGCCTTCTTCGCGGCTACGGCTCGGGAAAAAAGTCGGCATTGCGGTTATCGGTGAAGCAACGGCGAAACTGCTCACGCCGTGAAAAGGTGAACTTTAGCGCCAACGCCCCATAGGAACGGGTCTTTTCTAGCGGCTCATAGAATTCTGGCGCCATCCGTCGAAGCAACGGCAGCCGGTTCCACGGTATCGCTGCCAGATCATGATGCTCGGTGTGCAACCCCAAATTGAACGTCGGCACGTTGAACCAACCGTAATACGACGATGTAGGCTGGTAGCTTGAGTGTTCGTTGAAGTGCGAGTTGCTAAGGATCATTCCGAAATTCAGCGGATGCAAAAACCCGCTTTGAAATACTTGGCTAAAGAAAAGAAAGGCCAACGGCTTCCATCCGCCAATTACAAACAACACCGCCACCATGGCAAAACTCAGCAGCGGATAAATCACCGCCCATGCCTCAATACGGTACCGCTTGTAACCTCCCACCAGATGCTCGTCGGCAAGTACGGACAACACCAAGTCGCTTGGCCGAAACCGTAACGTGAGCAGTTGTCCAGCGTACAGGAGCAATCCAACCGCCATGCGAAAGAATTGCGTCACCACCAAGGCTACCGAATAGGGATGCAAAAGTGGCGATGACAACGCCGTAAGCAGATTGTAGATCGGCCCTCGGGAGATACTGAAGAGTACCTTGGCGCGAGTCATGATCAAAACATTCCGTCGACGCAAAACAAAGTCCTTGGGACTTCCCAGATCGTTGTGATGGACATGGTGTTCCACCCACCAGCTGTGATGACCGGGCAAAAACATCGGCAACGTCGTCAGCGTGAACAGTGCCAAATTCCAACTGTTCTTGCGAAACACGGAACCATGGTTGCAGTCGTGTGCCAAGTTAAATAACGCAACGTCCAGGACGGACCCCACCAAGAACGCCACGACCAACACCAGCCACCACGGTATCCCCGTTGCTGAGACAGCCAAGCCCATCTGCACGAGGAACATCGCCACACAAAACGCAGCCGTCCACGGATTCGGCGTCATCAGTTGCTTGACCTCGGGATGGGCCCGCAGAATTGCCCGAGCGCGGTCACGATGCCAAATCGCGTCTTCCTTCTCCTGGTCCCCCACGCGATCCAAAAGGTCGATCTCGTATCCTGGAAAGACCGGGGATGCCGTCCCCATCACCCGAGCGTGACGCAATACCCTGCGTACGAGATTCCTCTGCTGCCGACCCCTCGTTCCGGTCGATCGCTCTGTTCCGGTCGATGGCTCTGTTCCGGTCGATGGCTTGCGTCTCGCGATTGCCATGACTGACTCGCTCCTTTCCAAGAATCCCGACTGAAGATAGGTGCTCCAAGAAAATGTTGGATTCGAACAGCAATTAGACGCAAATCTCTTCGATTGGCCCACCGCAGAGCGCTGGAATACGACCCTAGAATATGGCCGCAATGTGCTAAATTCATGCACACGATTAGGTTTTAGACTAATCCAGTTTTAGATTGATCCGGTTTTAGATTGATCCAGATTTAGACAAAACTCAGGTTGTTGATGAAACGGAGGCGACAGGATTCGAACCTGCGGAGCCCGTTAGAGCTCACCGATTTAGCAAACCGGCGCTTTCGACCACTCAGCCACACCTCCGATTGGGAAACGTGAGCCGTATTGTGATGGATTCGCCCTGTTCTGGCAAGCCACATCTGACGAAAACACCAGCCGATTAACGCACCGGTTGGTTCGACGGTACCGGATCGGCCGGCTCAATGGCAGGAAAATCGGAACTGTTGAATTGCCTGGCCTCGCCGTTATCTAACCACTGCAGGCGAACATGCACATTCGGCCACCGCCGAAAAGCCGGAGAAAGTCGTGATTCTGTCCGCTCACCCGTTGCACGATCGACGTGATTGGCGATGTCGTTCGCTGCCTCCCGGACCGGCTCGAACGTCCGTGGGCCCAAGACACAGGCCGTTGTCGCTAGGGCGTCGGCCAACATCGCTGACGGTGCAATCACCGTGGCCGAGGCCTGCGTCGTCAATCCCACGCCGGTTCGCGGGTCGAGGATATGCGAGTATCGCTTGCCATCCAACTCAAGAAACTGCCAAATATCGCCCGACGTTGCCACTCCGCAGTTTTTCAGCGTGACGCTTTCCGGAAAAGCGGTTGGGTCGCCGTCGGGAGCCAATACGATCCGCCACCCGATGCTACCGGGGGGCGGGTCTCCCAACGCCAGATTGCCAGCGGCGTTGACCAATGCCTGCCGGACCCCCGAGCGTTTCAGCTCCATCAGCGCCTGATCGGCCGCATATCCCTTGGCAATTCCGCCCAAATCCAACCTCATTTCGGGCTTCCGCAGGCGGACTTGTCGATGGGCTTCGTCGAATTGGAGGTGCTCGAACCCTACCGACTGTTCCGCGGCGGCCAAATCCAAGGGGTCCGGCAATTGGTGCTTTCGCCGGGCCCTTCGCCACAAGCGGGTCAAATGTCCGACGGTAATGTCGAATGCACCATCGCTGTCTTCGCCAATTCGCCGGGCCGCATCCAACACCGTCCAGAGGTCGCCGCTGATGGGCAACCATCGTCCACTTGCGTCGCTCCGCGTCGGCGACGATGCACTTAATCGGCTCAGTTCACTGCGCGGGTCATAATCGGTGAGCCGCCGGTCGAGCGCACCGATCCTGGCCATCGCGGCGGTGGCGGCACGGTTTGCAGTGGCCTCGTCGTCAGCATAGAATGTTATCGTCACGACGCTGCCCATATGCGGCTGGCGGAATTCAAACCGCTGGGCCGTGGCACCCACCTGGGCAGCCAGAACCAAAGCTATCAACACGCAGCACTCCTTCCCGGTCCTACTGAGAACCCCAGCCAATAACCACATCAATACCCTCTTCGCCCGAAGAACCGGGCGGACCGCACGAGAAACTTACGTCCCTCAATCGATTGAATCATATTATGCGTCGCACCGCACAGCCACACTCATTTACCCTTACCTACGACACTCTTGCCGCAATGGCGAGCAGGCGACATCCCACCCCGCTGCCAGCTAGCGTCCCTCCACTAGCCGCCGCGGCCCGATTAGCGCTCGTTGATTGGTGGACGGTGTGGGTGATGTGGGCGGTATCGTGGCTATTACTGTTGGGACTTGGCATGATCGCCGGGGTCGTGCGCGCCGACGAGCGGATCGCACTGGATGTGCCGGACGCAACCGCCACCACAGCCTCCGAGATGAAACCGTATGCGGAGGTGATCGAGCATACTCCAATTACAATCGGGATGGTCCCGATACCGGGCGGGACGTTCATGATGGGAAGCCCAGACGGCGAAGCGGACCGCCAAGAGGACGAAGGCCCCCAGCGTTCTGTGAACGTCGCCCCCTTTTGGATGGCCTCCTGCGAAATTACGTGGGATGCTTACGAGGTCTGGATGTTCGATCGCGATATCCAGTTGCGGCAAAACGCCAATGAGGAAGAAACGCGGTTCGACAAAGCTGCTGAGGAATACCAATTGTCGCAGCCGACCAAGCCGTACACGGATATGACGTTTGGCATGGGGCGCGAAGGACATCCTGCCATATGTATGACACAGTTGGCCGCACGCACGTTTTGTCAATGGTTGTCGGCAAAGACGGGTCGGTACTATCGGTTGCCGACCGAGGCGGAATGGGAATATGCTTGCCGCGCGGGAACGACGACAGCGTATTCGTTCGGTGACGATGCCTCGCAGTTCGAGGCATATGGCTGGAACTACGAGAATAGCGACGAGAAGTATCATCCTGTTGGCGAGAAGAAACCGAATGCTTGGGGGCTTTACGATATGCACGGAAACGTGGCCGAGTGGGTATTGGATCAGTATGTTCCCGACTTCTATGGCGGCGACGGGAAAGACATGCAAGTTAGCCCGCTGGCGATCCCCACGCAGTTGTATCCCCGAGTCGTACGAGGGGGTTCGTGGGACGATGACGTGGACCGATGCCGGAGTGCCGCCAGGGAAAAGTCGAGCCGGGAATGGAAGCAGCAGGATCCGCAATTTCCTCAGAGCATCTGGTACCATACGGACGCGTTGCATGTGGGATTCCGCATCGTGCGCCCGTTGACCGAACCGAGTGAACAAGAGAAAGCGGAGAAGTGGGACAAGAGCCTTCCGGTCCAGGATCGGAAGAGTGGACGTTAACACCATCATTTTGTTACTGACGCGAGCAGCAGAAATCCAAGGAGAAAGACCATGAGCAACCAAGGTGCCGGGAAGAAAAAGAAGACGCAACAGGTGGCATCGACCGCGCCCAACCACGAGCGATTGGTGGTCGCCGAGTCTTCACCGTCGCGTCGAGATTTCATTCGAACGTCGTCGTTGATTGTGGCAGGCGGGACGTTGGCCGGTACGCTTAGCATCGCTCGTTCGGCCCACGCATTCGGCAGCGACGAAATCAAGATCGGCCTGATCGGGGCCGGCGGTCGCGGCACCGGTGCTGCGGCTCAGGCGATGAACACCGAAGGTGCCACGAAATTGGTAGCCATCGGTGACGCCTTTGAAAACCGCTTGACCGGTGCCTTGCGGGGATTGTCCCGGGACTATAAGGACAAGGTTGATGTCCCCAAGGATCGCCAGTTTATTGGGCTCGAGGCGTTCAAACGAGTCCTGGAATGCGACCTGGACATGGTCATTCTCGCAACCCCGCCAGGCTTTCGCCCATTGCATTTCGAAGCCGCCGTCAACGCCGGCAAGAATATTTTCATGGAGAAACCGGTCGCCGTCGACGGAGCCGGTGTTCGCAAAGTCCTGGCCGCCAACGAAGTGGCGAAACAAAAAGGCCTGGCGGTCGCTGTCGGGTTACAGCGCCGGCATGAACCCCGCTACATTGAAACCATCAAACGTCTCCAAGAGGGAGCCATCGGAGACATCATACTCTCTCGAGCCTACTGGAACGGCGGCGGACTCTGGAATCGTGAACGCCAACCGAACCAGACCGAAATGGAATACCAAGTCAACAATTGGTATTACTTCAATTGGCTGTGCGGCGATCATATCGTCGAACAACATATTCACAACCTGGACGTGATCAATTGGCTGAAAAACGGCTTCCCCGTCGAAGCCAATGGACAGGGTGGACGCGAAGTTCGTGTCGGCAAAGAATTCGGTCAAATCTATGATCATCACTTCGTCGAATTCACCTACGCCGATGGCTCGAAGATGTACAGCCAATGCCGGCATATCCCCGGCTGCTGGAATCCTGTGGCCGAATATTGTCACGGCTCCAATGGAAGCGCAGCAATTAGCGATGCGACCATCAAAGATCGCAACGGCGAAACCACTTGGCGATACGGTCGCGGCGGTGGCGATGGACACCAACAAGAACACCACGACCTGTTCGCGAAACTGCGGGCCGGTGAACGCCCCAATGAGGGCGAGTATGGCGCCATGAGCACCATGACGTCGATCCTCGGACGGATGGCCACCTACTCCGGCAAAGTCATCCGGATGGAAGATGCCCTCAACTCCGACGTGATCGTCTCGCCAGTCGAAAAATATACCTCGTGGGACGATACCCCACCCGTCCTCCCCGATGCCGACGGCTTCTACCCCGTCCCCGTCCCCGGAATCGAAAAAGTCGTCT
>JAGQPD010000955.1 GCA_020426865.1 Planctomycetales bacterium | reverse complement strand
AATACGCCGATGGCAATTGTTGCCCCAGCCTGTATCGACAGTTGTTCCGACGGTGGACGGCCACCCTCGTGATCATTGCGCTGCTGGGCGCGTGCCGCGAGAATCCGCCGTCGCTGCCTATGAACTCGCCTCCCCCAACGGCCGACTGGCGCCACACACTACCAGAAGATACGCCGATCGCCATCGATCATTGGCGCTACGTCGACGATTTTCCCAAGGCGATTGCCCAATTCGATACGGTGTTCTGGGAACCACGCGATACGGAAAGCCTGCGGGCTCTGATTCGCGACACAGACCTCGTTCGCGATAAAGCCGTAATGGAAATCGGCACCGGTACCGGACTTGTCGCCCTCTGCTGCCTGCAGCATGGAGCGCGAAAAGTCATCGCTACCGACGTCAATCCAGCGGCAATTGCCAATGCCCACTATAACGCCGAGCGACTGGGACTTGGCGAACGCCTGGATGTGCGTTGGGTCGATCCGGCGTTGCCAGACGCATACTCCGCGCTGCGCCCTGACGAGGTGTTCGACCTGATCATCTCCAATCCTCCCTGGGAAGACCAGCATCCCAACTCCATCGCCGACTTTGCCTTCTACGACGAAAACTTCGCGTTGCTCGCTTCCATCGTCGCCGGCATTCCTCGCCGGCTGGATAAACATGGTTCGATTTTCTTAGCCTATGGCTGCCGTTCAGCAATCGAACGGGTGCACCAATTGGCACAGCAGCGTTCGTTGATCGTCCAAGTCTTGGACAACCGGGACTTGCCGGATCTACCGGAGGTCTTTCTTCCCGGAATGCTCCTGCAGCTTCAAGGATTGCAGACCGAACGTGAATCGGCCATCGCAGACTAACGGGCGCGCATCACAGAGAGATGGCGACCAACCACAACAATACGCACAACCACAAGGCCAACAACCCTGCACTTGTGATTAGCAGGTAAGGATGTTTTCGCAGCGGTCGGGGCGTAGCGTGGTTCGCTTCACGCATCGGCCTGGTCGCGGTTCTCAAACTGGAATTGCCGGCTGAAGACTTCTTCGAAATCATAAACTCCATCAAAGTCTTCGCGACGGTCGGTCGCCGACTTTTTCATCATTTTTATTTCAATCAAGTTGTAAACAATGTTTCCCAGGTCGCTGGTAGTATGAATGCCCCAATTGCGGAGGACCACTTTCGCCATGTACCCATATTGCCGCACCGCATATTGCCGAATTGCTTCGCAAAGTTCCTGCCCCGTCAGATGACGTTCTCCCGGATCCCCCCCTTCGGCTTCGGGATCCCCAAGTGCCAGCACATCGTGGGCAAATGACAATCCTTCTCGCACAAACTGATAGGCCTCCAGCCGGTAGCGTTTGTCGCGTTGCAGAAGCTCAAAAAATGGATGGCCCGAGGCACTCATTGTAGCTTGTCTCACTTTGTTGGCATTTGAAATTACGCCGTGCTATCCACTGTTCGATCGCCATACGTTCACCAGCGCCACCCATCAACGAGCGACCTTGTTCATGATTGGCTTTCGCCATCACCTTCGTCATCGCCATTCGCCCCATCGCCTTGGTTGTCTGTGCCACGACCATTATTCTGATCGCCATGATTTTGTCGTGACTTGCGACCACCAGTATGACCGCTACGGATCACCGACAACACATCGCTTATCGCAATAATGGAACGGCGATTGTCTTCGGCTTCGACCAGCAACTGGCTGGTGAGAATCTCCTGCCCCACGACCGTGGCCTTGCCATTGGCCGTGACTATCTCCGACCCTACCGCCGGCATCTCACGCTGCATGTCCAGATAGGTATCGTATTCGTACCGCAGGCAACATTTAAGTCGCCCACAACGACCGGAGATTTTCGTGGGGTCGAGCGTCGCCTTCTGCAGCTTTGCCATTTTCATGGAAACAGGCGGCATCTCAGACAAATGCGTGTTGCAACAAACCGGCTTGCCACAGTCACCATAATCGGCCAATAACTTGGCTTCGTCACGAACGCCAATCTGTCGCATCTCGATCCGCGTCTGAAACTCAGTGGCAAGCAACCGGACAAGTTCGCGAAAGTCAACGCGGCTTTCAGCAAGATAATAGACGACAATGCGCTCGCCACCAAAAACATGCTCCAATTCCACCAACTCCATCTGCAAGCCTAAACGGTCCACATACTGTTGGCAAGTCTCGAATTCCCGCTTCTCCTGAGCCCGCATGTGTGCCATTTCATTGTGATCCTGCTGCGTCATTCGTCGCAGTATCTCCCCCTGCCCCGGATCACTTATTAATGCCACTGCGTCGTCGTTGGCGAGGCAGAGAACTTCGCCAGTTTCCAGCCCCCGTCGAGTTCTCGCGACAACTTGATCACCGCGCACGTAGGTCCGGTCACGCCCCTTTGCATTAAGGACGCCAAGATGTCGCATAAGTCCATAGCGAACGACGTATTTTGGCATGTTTGAAAAAACCCGAGCAAGTTCGCGACGTGGGCGCTCAGATGGCCTTCCCGTTCCGGGGCCCCGGTTCAAATATATCGGAGTCCCTCGCCACCGTGAAGGTCGTCCCCGCAACTCTCAGATATGATACATCGTCGCCGCGCTCGACGACTGCTCTATCAATTGATCCAACGTCGTTTCCGCCAACACCTCGCGGTACCGCACCGAGACCTGAAACCAAGCGTTGCGAACCACTCGCGCGACGTCCGTCTCCCGCTCGGTCGGCCCCTCATCACCGACGACCGGCCCCTCGATCGCCTCCACAATCGCCGCCAAGCTGATTCGCTGAGCGTCCTGCGCTAACCGATACCCCCCCGATGCCCCACGGACACTGGTCACCAACCCCGCATTCTTCAGCTGTTGCATGATCTGCACCAAAAATGGCGATGGAATTCCGTGCCCCTCCGCAATCGCCCGCAACTGCACCAAACGGTCCCCCCCCTGCTGCAACCCCAGCTCGATCAACGCCAAACACGCGTACTGTACCTTCGCCGTAACCACCAACCGCCCCCTCCCCCCAACACCGCTCTCGGCGAGTGCAATCTATGTCTCGATCACGCCAAATGCTCGGATTTCGCGCCTGACGAATCGTCCAATGAATGCAGCCCGCATTCGGTCTTTGCCCGACCACTCCAGCGCCCTGCCCGCTCGTCTTCCCCAAACATCACCGCGCGAGTACACGGCCAACATCCAATACTCGTGTATCCCTGATCATGCAGCGGATTGTACGGAATCTCGTGGTCGACAATCATCTTCCAAATGTCCTTCTTCGTCATGTTGACCAACGGATTGACCTTCACCAAGCCAAACTTCTTGTCCCAACCCACAATCGGCGCCTTCGCCCGATCCGGACTCTGATCCCGCCGGATCGCACTGATCCACGCATGGTAGCCCGCCGCTGCCTCACGAAGCATCGACATCTTTCGATCAAAACAACACCGATCCGGATCCGTCTGGTATACCGGGCCGCCATGCTGCAACTCGTATTGCTCCACAGTTGACTCCGGCCGCTTGAACTCGACCTCAATCCCATACCGCTGATGCACCCTCTCCCGCAATTCCAACGTCTCCGGAAATTGATACCCTGTGTCCAGATTGAAGACGTGCGTCTGCGGCGCGATCGACGCCAACAAATGCAGAATCACCATCCCCTCCGGACCAAACGCCGTCGCCATCGTCAACGCGTCGCCGTATCGCTCCACCGCCCAACCAATGATTTCCCCCGGCTCCGCTCCCTCCAACTCCGCCGACCTCGCCGCCAACTCCTCCACTAATACCTCTGACCACTCCAAAGAAGAACGCCCCGATCGCCCACCAACTGCCCCCCCATCCAACACCCTGCCACCCCCGTCGGCCGCAATCGTCTCCCCCTCTCGAGTCACCACTCGCAATGTGTTCATCCCCCAGCCCCCTTGCTCATCTTTTCCCGCTACATCTCGTCCCACCTGCTGTACGCCAAACTCGCCGCCCCTCGTCTTTCGTGCCGCCCCGTCCATGGCCTAAATCCTAACAATGTTTACCAGTAAAGTCAAGTATAGAGACGCAATGTTTCTTGGAATCGACTTTTTGAGAACAGAACTTCAGGTTTTGTCGATTGAAATGGCAGGTCAGTCACCGTCCGCGCCGTCACCGTCC
>JAGQPD010000954.1 GCA_020426865.1 Planctomycetales bacterium | reverse complement strand
CCGATCGCGGACCAATCGACTGTTGCATCCCAGGATCGCCGTCAAAGTACTCCTCGACTTCGGCAAAATGGTCCATACTTCGGATCGATCGTTTAGATGACAATTGCATTAGATTGTAGTTGCCCCGCATCGTGGGTGTGTCAGTACGCAAACGCGACATATTGGGTCGTGAATCTGGCCCCAATTCAATGGCCCCGTTCGTATGACCATTGACATGGCAGTCGAAGCAAGCGACACCTTTCGACGGCTTTTCTGTAATCCGATGGTCGGTATGGTTGAACCATGTGGTTGGCGACGGCCGCAACAATTCCTTAAGTCCTTCCATCTGTTCCGGCGACAGCAATCCGTCAAAGATCTCGAAGAAGTTATCGAGCGTCACTTCTTGGCCGTTGGTAACGTCGCCCAGTTCTTTGTGCGTTGTCAGATACATCGGCGGCGGAAACTCGGGCAAATACGTGTCGGGAATATCCAGATCGACGTCGATACGTTCGTGTTCCGGGTGCACTCGGATCCATGAGCGAGGGAAGAGCATGTGGGCGGTTGATTGCAGCGGATGGGCAAGTGGCTTGTAGGGGAACAGATCGCGTTCGCGGATTTCGCTGGCGCTGAGCATCGCCAATTCCTCGAACGATTCGACGCCACTTTGAAGTCTAGCAATCGGACCCAACATGATCGGTTTGCCGCCTGACATATAGGCTCCAGGCATGGCCTTACCGGAAAACGCATAGCGTTTCGCCATATAGGCATGAACGTCTTTCATTAACTGTGGCTTTTGCTTGCGGTGGAATTCCAACCATTGGTCAAATCGCATCGGCAAAACTGGCGACCCGAACGATGACACGCCTCGTCCATAGTACCGCCACAAATCCAGTGGCGTTCGCATCCCTTTTTCGATTGTCGGATACAATCGCAATTCATCCTGGACGAACGGCGGTGGTTCGATCGTGTCACGATAACCTTCGCGTGACCGATCGAGTGACGCATGTTCGTCGGACGTCGCTGCAACCAACACGGTGCGCTCGTCGTCCTCTGGCACACTCGCCGCCGCACGACGCACCGTTGGCACTCGACTCAAGTCCGTACCCCGGTATTTCTCGTAGGTCGCCCGAATCCCAACGACCCATGTAACAAGAAAAAACGCCAACAACAGTTTCCATGCAATGTTCTTCATCAAGCCAGCTCGCAATGACATTCAGCTCGTAATCGTCAACTCTTACATTACTTCTTCGTATTCAATTCACCGTCGCGGTCACTTCGCTGCCACAGCCGTTGGTGTGGAGGGTTGCTTGATCGGCATGACATCGAGCGATACACCGTCGGACGACGCATTTTCGGATTGGGGCGATCGTGCCCGACGAACCAACACATGTGGCAACAATACTGTCCACCCCGCAGCGACAAACACCAAGTTCTTCAGAATGTATTGCCCCTCAATGCTCGGTGCCAACGGCGCAATTTTGAATGTAAATTCGGGAAGGACCAGCAACGGCATGAACGTCCCGATCATGTGAAAAATGAACAACGTAAACGTGACTCGCGGCCACCAATTGAACATCAGAAAAACCCCAATCAACGTCTCCATGATCGCCAAGACAAATAACGCACTGTTCGCATCCAACCAATGAAACGACACCGCCATCACCGTTTGCGTGGCGATCATTTCTGCCGGACTAAGGTCAGGAAAGAACTTCAACATCCCGAAATGAAAATAGACAAATCCCAACGCCAATCGCAGAAATACCGGCGAACCGTAGACGACCTGACCGTCACGACGAACATCATGGGACATAGCGAGCACCAAAATCTTTGCGGAATCGCAGGGTTGAATATCCGTACTCTATTCCACTTAGACAATTTTGTCTGTCAGCGCCATTACTTTTGTGCGTAGGAATATTCTTACGCAGTAAGACTTGGCTCGCCTCGGCCACCACCAACATCCTGCCGCCAAGGGCACACCGTTTGCGCCCTTCTTGCCCGTAATGCGGCCAATCGCCGCCGGACGATCGACCATCGGAGATTCGACTACGGCCAGTGCTGGGGGAGGGAGGCATGTCAACCTCGAACGAATTGGCGCTGCGAATAGTGCCGTGGATGTGTGTGGCGTTGATATCACATTTTAGTTGTGGGGCGTGCGACTGGTCGGATTTCGAGTAACTGCTCCCACGATTGATGAACGCAATCATGGCAATCGACGTACAGAAACTGTACGACCGTCCGCTGGCACGGCCGAATCACTGGCGAGAATCGCCGACCAGGAGGTTTGAACGCAACCCGACGATACTCTCGCCCGTTGCGGATCGTCTGATTTTGGGGGCCGAGTTAAACATTGCGCACTTTGCTCCGCCTTGGGGAGTTGGCGGCAGTGAGCGTAACCGGACCGTCGACATTAGCCGACATCGCGGCCCGTGTCCATGGACAACTCGAGGATACGTTGTACCGGTAGGGAACATCGGTAACGAGACTCAAGATTCTGAGCGACATCATTTTTCTTTTTCTTCCAGTTCCGGTGTCAAAACCAACTTAACAGGCGTGCCGAGTTCCGGGATATTCTCAGTGAATGCTTCGAACAGGAGATCGCTATTGGCTTGCGAGCTGTTGACGGTGAGGTCCAATGTGGCGGTCGAGAAATTCGAGACGCAAATCAGTTCCCCGCTTTCGGCATGATAATAGGATTTACCGGTTTCAGGATCTTTCCAGAAGCCGCTACCGGCAAAGACCCAGTCGTGTTTCATTGCCTTTTTTGTGGCAACATCCCGAACCCACTCTTGAGCGTTGACACGTTTTTCTTTGCCATCTTTGTCCTTCCACATCGCTTCGATTTTTACGATTGGCCCCATTGCGGCCTTGTATTTCGGCTGGAAGGAGACGGGCGAGCCGGGCTTTGCCCCCACCGCCAAAAGTGCGGCATGGACCAGATAGGCTTTGGCATTGACCACCACGACGGATTCGTGTTCTTTGGTGTTCTTTGGGCAGGCGAACATCTCCAGGGGGCCTTCGCGAAACACGACGGCACCGCCGACCACGACTTGGTGTTTCTGGCGATCGACCCAGACTTCGGCGGATTCATCGAGTCGCACCAGCCCCGGGCTCGGTGCGGCGGGGGCCTGCGCAGCAGGGGGGGCCGGATTTTGGCGCGCCGCGTCACGG
>JAGQPD010000953.1 GCA_020426865.1 Planctomycetales bacterium | reverse complement strand
GTGCATGGGAATGAACCAGCACACGCTAGGGACCGCCGTGAATTCACTCGTGCATGGCGTGCATTTGCTGAGTGGCCATTTCGGACGGCCCGGCGACGCGCCGACTAGCCTTACCGGTCAGCCGTCGGCGTGCGGAACGGTTCGTGAAGTTGGAACGTTGGCTCACGCACTTCCTGGCGGGCGAGTCGTTGCCAATGGCGAGCATCGGATGCAATGCGAGGAGTTCTGGAATTTGCCGCGCGGGCGTATCAATCCGACCCCCGGCTATGATACGCTCGAAATGTTCCGCCGGTTTGCGCTCCCCAGCGAAGAAGGGGGCGACGTCGACACGCTCTTCGTGCAAGCGACGAACCCGGCGCAGTCACTGCCCAATGTCGGATATCTTTGGGACCGCCGCGCGAAACCAGACAACAAGTTCCTCATCGTTGCGGATGTCTATCCAACGGCGACTACGCAACTGGCAGACCTCATCTTGCCCGCTTCGATGTGGGTAGAGAAAAATGGCATGTACGGCAATTCGGAACGCCGAACACAACAGTGGTTCAAGATGATCGATCCGCCTGGCGATGCCCGTGACGACGCCTGGATGACCATCGCCATTGCACACCGTCTGATGGAACTCGGCCACGAACGGATGCGCGATAAGGATGGACATTTTCTCTTTCGCGTGCGTGATGATGACGGTAACGAAGTGCCGATCTGGCAATGGGAGAACTACTATGACACGAACGTCGATCGAGCCTTGTTTGAGGAATACCGTGGATTTGCCGAACTGAAACATGAGCATCTTGCTCCGTACGATCAGTATGTGCCTGTTCGAGGTTTGCGATGGCCGGTCGTGCAACAGGAAGACGGCAGCTGGCGTGAGACTCGCTACCGGTTTGTCGAAGAACAGGATCCATTCGTGCGCGATGGTAGCGAGATCGATTTTTACCATTCCACTACTGAGGACGGTCGTGCACAAATCTGGTTTCACGAATTCGAGCCGCCCGCCGAAGTACCCGATCAGGAGTATCCGCTGTGGCTGACGACCGGTCGAGTGCTGGAACAGTGGCATACGGGCTCGATGACCCGCCGCGTTGTGCAATTGAATCGTGCGATGCCTGCGGCCTACGTCGAGGTCCATCAAGAGGACGCACGTCAATGGCAGTTGCAGCAGGGGGAAAAGGTCGCCGTGGAAACCCGGCGCGGCGCCGTTGAGTTGCCGGTTTGGATCGACGGCCGAGGTCGTCCCCCTCGAGGCACGATTTTTGTTCCATTTTTCGACGAACGAAAACTGGTGAATCTGGTTACCAATGATGCGGTAGACCCATTTGCGAAGCAGCCCGATTACAAAAAGTGCGCGGCCCGTATCGTGCGGACGATGGCTCATGAGAGGGACTCGTGAATACGAATGCCTCTCCCCTGCACCGTCGCGTTGGCTCGCTAGTCTTGGTGGCAGTCATCGTGTTGTCCATCTTAGGGTTTTTTGCCGGTATTCGGCACTCGCCTTCCAGCGACGGGCTATTGTTACAAACGCACACGGAATCTTCCTCGCCGGCAGGCGAAAAGGACCTCGAAAACCGTACCGAACCAACGTCGGGCAATCAAGACTCGTCAGTTAGTACCGATGTACTGGACACTGCCAGTGCGGTCGGCCCCAGGCCCTCACCGGAGTACTCGCAAATGCGCCAAATGGAAACCGGACCGACCCGTCGCTGGGATGTCAGTATCGAGAAAGTCCACACCGTTTACGATTATCAACGCTGTATCACCTGCCACGATCCACATACATTGCGCGTCGGTCCCAATCAGCAGGATAAGTTAATGTCGTTGGCCGAGCGGGCAGAACGACGAGCTTTCAACGGTGCCCCCCCCGTGATTCCGCATGCCGTCGAACGCCTGGACGACGCCTCGTGCATCGCCTGCCATGACGAAGGTGTGCGAGTGGGTGAGTTGATCGCCAACCGCATGTCACACCGCGTGTTGGCCAACTGCGTGCAATGTCACGCACCGCCTACTCCCAATCCGTTTCGTGACGAAGACATTGCCGTCGCCAGCAGCTTCGTGGGCCTGCCGGCACCGACTCAAGCTGCGCGGGCCTTTGCTGGCGCTCCTCCTGTCGTTCCGCATTCTACTTGGATGCGTGAAAAATGTCTCTCATGTCATGGCGGCTGGAATGGTTGGCCAGGACTGGAAGTGACGCATCGATGGCGTACTCAGTGCCTGC
>JAGQPD010000952.1 GCA_020426865.1 Planctomycetales bacterium | reverse complement strand
CCTGTTCTTTGGCGATTGTTCCCATCCGCGCGAGTGTTAGTTGCGGTGCGCGACCCGCGAGACGTGATCGTCAGTTGTTTCTTACGGTATTTGCCCGTGACTCCCGTGAGTGTCCATTTTCTCGACATGACATGGCTGGCCGACAAGTACGTTCACGACCTGCGATGTTGGTTGAAGTTACGGGAGATTAGTCCGGCAACATTGTGGGATGAGGTCCGCTACGAGGAGCTCGTCGCCGATTTTCCGGCGGTAACTAGACGGGCCATTGAACGTTTGGGGTTGGCTTGGGATCCGTCGATTCTTGATTACCGGCAGCAGCTTTCGAGTCGTCGCCCGGTGCATTCCCCCACCTACGATGCGGTGGCCAAACCGGTCCATCGTGGGGCGATCGGTCGCTGGCGGAATTACTCCCAGCAAATCGGCCCCGTACTTGAAAAACTGATGCCGCTAGTGGAATCTTTTGGCTATAGCTGTTAGGCTGGTTTGCAAGGAGCGAGGGGCGGTGAGAAGATTCACAAAGACTTCATGCACCAAAGCTTGTGTCGAACAGAAGACTGATGATAATCGGTCTTCAACGTTGAAAACCGATCGCACCTCGAAGCTGATAAGGAACCTCGCTTTGCGAGTGGTGTAACATGGCAGGCAAGCGATATGGAAGGCAGCGGCCTATGAAACATTTCAATGTCATAGCAACGATGGTTGTCGCAAGCGTAGCTCTTGTGTTGACCGGCTGTAATCGTGGTGGCTTGCCGAATATGGTCAAGATACGTGGGACGGTCACGTACAACGGCCAACCGTTGACGCAAGGGACCGTCGTATACGTGCCGCAAGGGGCCGAAGGCAGACAGGCTCGCGGCGAAATCCAACCTGACGGCAGTTATGTTCTGACGTCGCTCAAGGACGGCGACGGTGCACAACAGGGTGACTATGTCATTACGGTTGTCTCACTGAAGCCGCATCCGGGAGAGCCGACGACACGGGAAGAAATCGAGCGCACGGGGGGGAGAATTGTGCGTGAGTCCGCTATCCCGGACAAATATTCCAATCCCGCCACATCGGGTTTGGCGGATAACGTTACCAAGAAACACCCCGGCACGAAAGACATTGCCTTAACCGACTGACACTCTGATACAGTAACACAACTACGCCACACCCATAAACTCCGCCAACGACGTGGCAGCAAGAAGGAGTCGATTGACATGTTTGCGATGACAACACAGCGATCGTTGCAACACAGGATGGCAAGACACAATCACGGATTCACGTTAGTCGAGTTGCTGGTTGTCATTGCCATCATCGGTTTGTTGGTCTCATTGCTATTACCCGCCGTGAATGCCGCCCGCGAGGCAGCACGCCGCACGCAATGTATCAACAACCTCAAACAGATCGGGATCGCTCTACACAACTATGATGCTGCCCAGGGTTATTTCCCCTATGGCGCCGCGGATCCCGATTGCGAAAATGTCGACGGCAAGGTTCCCGAACGCAATCCGATGACCTGGCGCGTCTTGATCCTGCCGTACATGGAACAGCAGGCACTCTACGACCAGCTGCAAACGCTGGCGGAAACGAGCGTGACGACGTCCTGTTATCCGGTTCGCAATTGGGAAAAATCACCCTACCAACAAGAAGTGGTCTCGGGCTACGTTTGCCCCAGCGAGGAAACGCCCTTTATCAAGCCTGGACTTAGTACTTGGTCCGGTCCCACCGAAGCAGCGATCAGCTCATACTTTGGCAACGCCGGTCCCGTTTCGACAGGTCCAGCCGACTGGGGGATCCCCAAGGTGTGTGGCTTGTGTGCTGGCGGCTCCGTGCCAGACGCGATCTGTCCGTGCACATTCGGCAATCGCGTCGGCGCAACTCGCGGATTCTACCACGGCCACAACAAGAACGGCCCTGGGATGCTCGACATGTATCCCAACAAATACTCCACCGAAAAAGTCCCCGACGGAACTTCCAAGACGTTGCACGTTGGTGAGACCCATTGGTCCCCCAGCCTGACCGAGCCCGGGTGTCACGAACATATGCACTGGATGTCCAGCTGGTCCATCGCATCCACAGTATGGGGAATCAATACCGCGTCGGCAACCGGGAACTGGTGGGGCGGCTGTAATTTCCGCAGCCGGCATCCAGGCGGGTCCGCCTTCCTGTATGTCGACGGGTCGGTCCAATTCATGAACGAGACGATGAACCTGGTCGCCTTTGCCAATTTGGGAGCCCGCAACGATGGCGCCGTCAGTGACGTCCATCGACCAAGTTCATCCAGCGGCGGCGGTCGTTAGCATAACCCTATCAATCGTATGCGGTACATCAACGTAGAGAGAAACACAACATGCGAGTCACAACGCTTACTCGGAAACTTCGCACGGCACTGATCGCCGGCGGCTTGCTACTGCCAACGCCGTTGTGGTCAGCGGAATTGAATACGAACCTGGTAGTCAATCCCAGCTTTGAAAACGTTGATATCAACGATACGGGACCATTCACGTCCGTCCGCTTGCTTGACTGGATCGACCCAACACCCGGTGGCGGCGATCTTGGCGACGACAGTTACTCCTATCCGTACAGCTCGAATTATAGCGGCTCACCCGCGCCACCCGGCGCCGGGGATTATCACTTCAGCGGCGGGTTCAACACCACGCCGGGTGAAGTGATGTTGACCCAAACCATCGATCTCTCCGCGGGTCCCACTGGTTCACTGATCGCCACAGGTAACGCGGCTTTCAACCTGGGCGCGTACTTTAGTACCTACCAAACGCAAAACGATTTTTCGTCGGTACACGTACGATTCCTCGACGTCGCCGACTCCGAAGTCGGTTCGTCCATGGTGGGAAGCGAGGAGTTCCGCCTGTCCCTTCCCGTAACCGGGATCCAAACCGATTGGGGTTTGGATGTTACCGCAGGGCTCATTCCATCGTCAACGAGAAAGGCGGAGATACAGATTACCTCCATCGATGCGGACGTGAATCACGACGGTTACCTCGACCTGATCGATTTCCGGGTGACCGAAGAACTTATCCTACCCACGCTCGACATCACCATTGATCGCGATTCCGGCAACATCGTGTTGACCAATCAAACCGGCACTGCGGTCAACCTCAGCGGTTATTCCGTCACTTCGGCAAGCGGAGCACTGAATCCGTCCGCTTGGCAGTCGATCGCGGATCACTATGATGCCGACAGCGGCTCGGCTGGCAACTTCGTCGACTCGGCCCACGTGTGGACTGTTCTATCCGCTGCCGGAGCCGTAAGTGACCTGAGTGAAGCCGATCTCGATTCGGGCATGGGCGCAAATCTGCCGGCCAAGGCGAGTATCACGCTGGGAAGTGCCGACACATGGTTGGCCAATCCGACGGAGGACGTCCTTTTTGGATACGTTTCCAATGGCCAGGTGATCTCGGGGATCGTGACTTTTACAGGCAATGGTGGCCAGGGGTTCGCGGTCGGAGATCTGAATACCGACGGGCAGATAGACGGACTGGATTGGGCCGTCGTTCGCAGCAATCAGCACACGACTCTGTCACAGACCAATGCCATCGACGCATACCTGCACGGCGATCTCGACGGAGATGGAAAAAACAATCACGCCGACTTCGTGCTGTTTCGGCAACTCTACGATGACGCGCACGG
>JAGQPD010000951.1 GCA_020426865.1 Planctomycetales bacterium | reverse complement strand
TGAAACCGCAGGTGTTGACGACCACGAAATCGGCCCCGTCGGGGTCGGGGACCAACTGGTACCCGTCCAATTGCAGCAGGCCCAACATCCGTTCGCTATCGACCAAATTCTTGGGACAGCCGAGACTGACGAATGCATACGTCAACTTTTGATTCACGGATCGTTCCTCAATCACGATCGGCCGAGTAAACTGCACTGGCCGACCCCTGGGCCAAGACACAAACCCATTAAACTACCAGTTTTTGTCCCAAATGGGGAGTGCCCGGCGCCGAAAACTTGACGTCTGTCGGAGATCGTTCTATAGGGGAAATAGCGGATTTTACGGTGATTTCCTTCGCCTTGCTCCCAACGGCAGTGACGAGCTCGTCGCACCTGGGCAATTTTGATACTGAAAGTACGGCATGAGTTTTCTCAAGCGGCGCGCATCGTCACGCCTCGGACGTCGGTTTCAACACTGCATTCCGCAGCGGATGGAACCGTTGGAACCACGGCAGTTGTTGGCCGCCGACCCGATCATCAACGAATTTCTCGCCGCCAACAACGGATTTCTGCAAGACGAAGACGGTGAATACTCGGATTGGATCGAACTCTACAATCAGGGTGATACCACAGCCGATCTGGACGGCTGGTCGTTATCCGACGACCCCGCCGACTTGACCAAGTGGCAATTCCCGTCGGTTTCGCTTCCACCTGGAGGGTATCTCGTTGTCTTCGCATCGAACAAGGACCGGGCGATTGCGGGGAACGAGTTGCATACGAATTTCCAACTTGCGTCAAGTGGCGAGCCGTTGCTGCTGGTACGGCCCGACGGTGCGACAATTGCAAGTCACTTTTCGCCAGCGTTTCCGCAGCAGTACGAAGACATATCCTATGGGATTGGTGGTGCGTCTGATCAGGTGATCGTCATCGATCGGGATAGTCCCGTCGATGCACTGGTACCAACCGACGATTCTCTCGGGAACACTTGGACGAGCACGTCTTTCGTGCCTGATACCAGTTGGCTTACGGGCACACTCGGCGTGGGTTATGGGCACAGTGACGTACCGCCACCACCAACCACCGTGTTGCAGGTCGATTTTAACGATCGAGGTAACGCAACTCAAACACAAGACGGCTTCGTGTCGTTCGTCATGAACGGCTCGGGGATTCAGTCCGGCAGCGTGACTCGCACGTATGGCGCGCTCAGCGTCACCGTAGAGGATGTGTCGGGGCAGGGAATGGACGACCGCTTACGCGTTGCCCCCACCAACGAAGGCGAATTCACCGAAGGGGAGCTTTTGCAAGACTTTATCTTTTCCCGAGATCGCACGGGAACAAGTGGCATCGACGTGACGGTCGACGGGCTGACGCCGAATGCAACCTATACCTTTACGGTCTGGTCGTTCGACGATGGCAGTGCAGGCTTGCGCGTTTCCGATTGGTCCGCCAATGGGATTGTCGCCGCAAACGATTATGGATTCGATGGGAATGCCGTACCGCCCGCTCCGCCATCCAACAACACGTATCGGTTTGGTGTTGTCGTGGGTGCCGACAGCCAGGGGCGAGTCGTACTGCAGGGGCGACGGGATGAGTCGAACACGGACTTTGCAGTGTTCCTTAACGCCTTGAGAATCGAAACCGGCGATGCACTCAATCCCCCGCCGCAAGTCGGCGATGTTCTGCGCGTCGACTTTGGTTCCCGCACGGGGGGCGAAGCAGGAGCCGCCAACACGGAAGATGGCTATGCCGAAATGACACTCGACGACAATGGTTCCGATTTTGACGGAATTACCGTTACGCTCAATGCATTTGGCGCCAGCAATCTCAATGACCGCGATCGCGCCGTTCCCGTCGATGCGGCCGACTTCACACTCGGGCAGGTCTACGACGATTTTGTATTCTCGGAGGGCCCAGCCGGTTCCGGGATGGAGATTGCGATTGCCGGACTGGTGCCGAATACGACGTATGAAATCGCGTTGCGGTCCATCGATTCTGCCGGCTCCGGCACCCGCCGCACCCGTTGGACCGAACTTGCGTCGGGTGTGGAGCACGTGTTGGCGGATCCCTATACATTCGATGGCAGTATTGCGCCCACGTCCAACGACGACAATGTGCTGCGAACGTCGGTCGAGTCATCGCCGCAAGGGACCTTGTTACTGCGGGGCGTACAGTTGGAAACCAACCGCAGCGTGGTAGTCAACGCCCTGGAAATTGGCCGACCGTCCTTTGCCGGGCTGATCGGCTTGGATTTGAAGTTGCCGATGGAAAACGTCAATAGCTCGGCGTACATGCGGAGCCCCTTTGACGTGGCGGATCCAGCGTCGGTCGGCTCGATGTTTCTCGATATCCAGTACGATTCCGGGTTTGTTGCCTACATCAACGGCCAGGAAGTTGCTCGCCGCCATGCACCGACAGCAACTGGAGTGCCCCCCAGCTTCGACGCGGCCGCGACAGTCGAACGGTCCAGCAGCGAAACCGTGGCGGCCGAAACAATCGACCTGACATCATGGATTTCGTTGTTGCAAGGAGGTGGCAACATCCTGGCGATCCATGGCATGAACAGCGCTGCCACCAACGACGATTTCCTGATCCGGCCTGTGTTGCGCCTGGCCAGTGACGTAACACAGTCACTTCGGTATTTTGACCCGCCGACTCCCGGAGCAGCAAACTCGACGGGCGTCGTCGATTTCGTCGACGCGGTCGATTTTAGCGTCTCCCACGGATTCTTCGATTCGCCATTTTCGCTGACTTTGTCGACCGCGACCGCGAACGCCGACATCTATTACACGTACGATGGAAGCGTTCCCGCGCCAAATAATTCGGCCGCGGTGCCATACGACACTCCCTTCATGGTCGATGGTACCACCACGATTCGCGCAGCCGCGTACCGTACGGACTTTTCCCGTTCGCCCATCGGCACCAACACCTACGTTTTCCTCGACGATGTGTTTTCACAAGATCCACAGAACAATCCGCTGGGACTGACCTTTCCCAACACATGGCAAGCCAACGCGTCCGCCGATTATCAGATCGACCAGCGCGTCGTGAACCAGTGGGACGATGACAATCCCAGCAATATGGACTTTGGCATCCGTGAAGCCCTGTTGTCGCTGCCGACGATGTCGATCGTAATGGACCACGACGATCTCTGGAATTCTTCGACTGGAATCTATCCCAACGCCACCAGTACCGGAAGCGCCTGGCGTCGCCCAGGATCGATCGAATACTTCGATCCCGCCACCGGCGAACAATTCCAGTACAATGTGGGGATCCAGATGCACGGTGGCGCCAGTCGCGACAACGTCCGTCTCAAGAAACATTCCTTCCGTTTGATCTTCAAGAAGGATTTCGAGGGCCCCGGGCGGTTGGATTTTCCCCTGTTCGACAATGCAGATTTTTCCGATATCAACACCGTCGTGCTGCGTGCCTCGTTCACCGACAGTTTCGCGACGCGAACGATCACCGACCGCTACTCCCCCATCGATTCACTCTACATGCGTGATGTCTGGATGCGTGACACGCAACTGGCGATGGGCCAGCCCTCCGCGGACAGCACATATGTTCATTTGTGCATAAATGGCTTGTACTGGGGGTTGTATAGTCCAGCGGAGCGGCCGGATGATGCGTGGTTGGCGTCTCGGTTGGGGGGAGCGGCGGAAGATTGGGACGTGATCCGTGACTTCAACGAGCTGGTGCGCGGACAGAAGAACGACTGGAATGCCATGTTTTCACTGGCCCGGCAGTTGCCAGGCGCCGGCGACCCCAACGCGATCTATCAGCGACTGCAAGGGTTGAACCCCGACGGCTCGCCCAATGCCGGACTGCCGGCCTACCTGGACATGGACAATTTCATCGACTACATGATGCTTCACCTGTACGGCGGTGCCGAGGACTGGCCATCGCACAACTGGATAGCCGGACGCAATCGTGTCGATCCGGGCAAGGGATTCCAGTTCTACACGTGGGATCAGGAGATTGTGTTGGACAACCGCTTCCGCGACAAGACCGAGTCATCGGATGGAAATTCGCCCGCGGAGTTGTTTTCCTTATTACGTGCCAGTTCCGAGTTCCGTTTGCGATTTGCCGATCGGGTGCAATTGCACATGTTTAACGGCGGGGCGCTGACCACCAAAGCCAATCAGCAGCGATGGATGTGGAGGGCCGATCAGATCGAAGCAGGAATCATTGGCGAGTCGGCTCGGTGGGGCGACGCGCGCGAGGGGGAAGTTGTGCGAGTCTCCAGTGGTCAGGGGAATGTGACGGTGCCGTTGATGACGGTCAATCAATGGCGAGTGGAGAGCGCGCGGGTCGTGAACGACATTATTCCGGAAAGTCACCCTTGGGTGATTCAACTGTTTACCGCCGACAACTTGTATTCAAACGGTGCACCGGCGTTCAGCCAACATGGTGGCGAGGTGTCGTTGGGGTACCTGTTGGAAGTGACGTCATCGTTGGGCAATTCGCAAATCTACTTCACAACCGACGGTACCGACCCGCGCTTGGCTGGTGGCGACGTCAATGCCGCGGCCGCTGAGCAGTATCATGGGCAGATTGCGTTGGACAGGTCGGTGGTGATCAAGGCGCGAGCGCTGGCCAATGGGCAATGGAGTCCCTTAGCGGAAGCGGTATTCTCGGTTCCGGTTGCGAGTGGAGGGATCGTCATCAGCGAGATCAACTATCACCCGCACCCACCGTCCGCGGCGGAAGCGGCGGCGGTGCCGGGAGTGGTTGAAGACGATTTCGAATTCATTGAAGTCGTGAACACGCATCCGACCGATCCTGTCTCCTTGGCAAACATGTCCTTGGCCAATGGGCTGTCGTTTACCTTTGGTGCCGCGACGCTGGCGCCGGGGGAATATGCCGTGGTGGTTGAAGACATTGATGCATTTACGGCACGATATGGAACCGGGATCCGAATTCTCGGTCAATGGACGGGCGGTGTCAGCAATTCGAGCGAAACGATCGAGCTGCGCGATGCTGCCGACAATATCCTCCTCTCGGTCACCTATGCGGACCGGGAACCATGGAATGAGTCGGCCGATGGGAACGGTGCCACGCTGGAGTTGCGGGATCCCTTCACTGCGTCCGCGGTGACGTTTGACAAATGGTATCAGTGGCGTCCGAGCGTAGTGTATGGGGGGACGCCTGGTGCCGAGAGGGGCAATGCCAACGACGTGGTCATCAATGAGGTGCTCACGCATACCGACTTGCCGCAACGCGATACGATTGAATTGCTGAATACGAGTAGTCAGCCGATCGACATTAGCGGTTGGTATCTCAGTGATTCGGGAAGTACGCTGCAAAAATATCGAATTCCCGACGGCACCAGCATTGGACCGGGAGAATACGTGGTATTCGACGAAGACGACTTTAATCCGGCATTGCCGACGGATGGGCAGATCGCGTTTGCCTTGGATGCCTCATCAGGAGACGACGTCTATCTGTCCGTCATTGAGGCGGGCGAGCCGGTTGCGATCGTTGATGCGGTCCACTTCAGTGCGGCATACACGTCGCAATCGTTCGGCCGTGTCCCGAACGGATCTGGCAGGCTCGCACCGCTTACCAGTCAATCTTTGGGGACCGCTAACGGCGTTCAGGCCGTTTCACCGCTGCTGATATCGGAGATTCTCTTTGACGCCGGTGAGCCATCCGCCGCCGCGATAGCGTTGGATCCGTCGGTCACGGCGGCAGACCTGCAATTCATCGAAGTTGCCAATACAACCGCCGCGACAATCGTGTTTGCCGGAGAGCGTCTGATTGGTGACACGTCGTTTGTATTCCACGCTGGTGATTCGCTACCAGGTGGCGCAGCGGCTGTCGTCGTGACATTCGATCCCCAGTCGCCGAGTGGCGAGCAGAAACTGGCATCGTTTCGGGCTCACTATGGGCTCGACGAAGACGCATTGGTCTTTGGCCCGCTTTCTGAATCTCTGCCATTCGATGATGCGCGCCTGGCAATACAGTTGCCAGATGAACCACCGTTGACGGATCCTGAGTTGCTGCCGTTAGTAACCACGGACGAAGCTATTTACGATACGCTGGCCCCCTGGCCGATAACCGGAAACTCGTCTGGCATCAGCCTGCAGCGGATTGCCGTCGACGCGAATGGAAATACGGCCAGTTCCTGGACCTCCGCGGAAGCGAGCCCAGGCGAGACAGGTTTTTCGGTGACTTTGCCTGGCGATTTCGATCAGGATGGCAGCTACACAATCGCCGATTTCAATCTGTTGGTCGCAGCAGTCGAATCGGCAAGTGTCGACGAACAATACGACCTGAACGATGACGCAATCGTGTCATCCATCGACGTCGCGTTCCTGGTCCAAGAGTTGGTAAAACCGCTGCTGGGCGATTATAACTGGAATAGCGTTGTCGATGCGGCAGACTATACGATTTGGAAAGATGGTTTTGGTTCGACGTTGTTGTTGAATGCCGACGGCAATGCCGACGGCCAGGTTAATGCCGCGGACTACACGATTTGGAAAGATAGCTTTGGCGAAACAGGCCAGGGTCTGCCTGGCGACGGGAACGATAACGGTGTGATCGATGCGGCCGACTACACTGTCTGGAAAGACA
>JAGQPD010000950.1 GCA_020426865.1 Planctomycetales bacterium | reverse complement strand
GTTGTCCAGGACACCGTCGAGCCGCCATTGCCAGCCAGTTTCCGGACGTAGTCGCCGTCGAACGATCCGCTCGACGAGACCGTCGACCACGAACCGGAATCGATGTTGAACCCCGTGCCGCCATCATCAATGATCGTCGCCGGGTCGGCTTGAACTACCGAGTAAGTCAGATTCTGGCTCGACGCCGGAGGTATGGGTCGACCATTAAAGCTGACATCGAGAAACGCCCCGTTTCGCTTGACGCGCACCGTCGAATCCGTGAGCTGTGAGTTGGAAAAACTGATTGGATCGAGCGCCATTAGATTCTGGCGATCGGCCAACACGGTCGCTTCCAGGCGTGGAACTCCTGTTGGCGTGCCCGCAATGACGAAGCCGATCGGAAGATCAAGGTCGACGGAACGGCCGTTTTCGCCGAAGAAGAGCTCCTCATTCAACAGCGGGCGCGGATACAATTCCAAAGTTCTTACGTTGGCCGGCAACGCCAGACCGTCCTCCATGGACGCCGTCAACCACATCTGCGAATCGGGCAGATAGATATCGAAGTCGACCGTCGTCCCACTGCTCTCGTTCGTGTGGTTGCGGTACACATTGCCGCCGACGTTCGGGTCGAACACCAGGTGTGTGATCGCCAGCCCCGAGTCCGGCAGGCTGACTCGATATCCCGCGGCATCGGGCAGTTCGACGAAGATCGGTGACAAGGAATCGGCGCCAATGGTTTTCGTACTTTGTTCAGCACGGTAGGTGAAGCCAGTCAAGTCGGCGGAGCTTGGTTGCTGACTGTACTTCTTAAGGTTGTCCGGTACGGGGATCGTCGTTCCCGGAGTGCCTACGGCGCCGCTACGGACCAGAACCTCAGGATTGCTTCCGTCCTGAAGAAACACATCCTCAAACGGCGCCTGATTACCAAATGTGGAAAGCAGGTAGCTTCCCTGCCCCAGGGCAAAGTCGGCCTTAATGGGAACCCAGGGCGACGAACCTACGATGACATCTGGCGAGATCTCAATCTTGTCATCCAACGAACTGCCACGCACACTGCCTCGAAGGACGTCGTTCTTAGAGGTTGCCGGCGGAGCGATCTTGCCGTCGATGAAGTCGGCAATATCCTGCGGTTCTCGACGCAGGCCCACCGGCAACGGAGTATTTGTCTCACCGAAGGTCAGCGCCGGTCCGGTGGCTATTGTGATACCGATTCCCGACATATGCCGCAGGATCAGAACGCCATCGATGTTTGGATCAATGCCGTCGGTCAGTAGATTCCCGGCCGCGTCGAACGTGGCACTGTTATCGACGTCCAAACGACGGCCGTGCAACAGGCCTTCCCGATAGGCTTGCTGCTCGGGCGTTAGCGGATTGTCGGTGCTGGGCAACAGGGCGGACAGTTCCGGTGCTTTGAGTCCGTCCAAATAGGCTTGGATCACGCTGGCCGAGTTGCGTTTAGCTCCCGCGGAAACCGCGCCATCGATCAACTCGGTTCCCGTTAAACCTCGCATATATCGCACGACCAACTCACCGTCCGTTGTGGGCGAGATCGTGCCATCCAGGTCGATGTCGAACGCGAAATCATTATCCACAACTACCAGATTGTTCTGCAATTCACTGGCGCGAATCGCGAACTCATCTGGAAATGACCGATTGTTAAGTGACAGCGATCCGGCGCCTTGTGCTTCCGCCGTGATGCTGGTTGGCACACTGTCAAATTTCACCCCAAAGATCGCGCGACCCCCTTTAAGATTCTCGAAGCCTTTTAGTCGAAATACTTCTCCATTCCATCCAGACACATTTGCGAAGGCGTCGGTCCCCGCGATGCCGATATCAAACCGGCTGACGACCGTGTCAACATTGTTGCCATTTTCACTCGTGACATTGATCAATTCGAGTGTCAAGCCATCGTACGGCGGACGAATGAAAGTCGGCATGGCGCCCTCCGATTTGAACCGCACGTCGGTTTGCGGAACGCCATCGGGACCCAGCAGGGGAACGGAGAAATAAGTGAGCGTGTTGGCAGCGACCGGCTCGATATTCGTCTTAGGTACGCCAGAGTCGAGCGGTATCGCGTTTCCCGGTGTTATACCGTTCGGCGCTGCTTCATTTTCTCTCCTCAACGAGAACGGTTCGAGGTCGGTTTTGGTCGAAGGCAAAGTGAATGTTTCACTGAATAGTCGCTTCAGGTCAATCGTGTCTA
>JAGQPD010000949.1 GCA_020426865.1 Planctomycetales bacterium | reverse complement strand
TAGTGAGGTCTGCTGCCCGCTCGGCCGACAACACTCCCTGTTCTCATAGCAGAAAGATGGTACAAGAAGCCGATACCAATTGGCCTACGCATAGTATCGCCTACGCATAGACTGACGGTCAGTTCGCAGGGATCGCCCCAGCCGGGTTCACTGATGCAAGCACTTGTACCAAGACTATTGCAGATCCGCAATCGTGATGAGTTTCGGCGAGTGGCGGCGCTGAGCAGTTTCGCGTTCCTTACGGCGGGGGCGTACGTAACGTGTCGAACCGTCGCAGATACGTTGTTCTTGGATCACGTCGGTCCCGAAAACCTCCCTACAGCGCATCTGGTGGCCACGTTTACTGTCGTGATTTTGACGACGCTCATCCATCGAGTCCACCTCAAGCTTCTTGGCGTCCTGGCGACACAAATCATCTTGGCCGCGGCGACCGCCGTACTTCCTCTGCTGCCAACCGCGTGGTACGAGCACTTGCCGGGATTGGCCTACGGATTTCTATACCTACTCGCACAGTTGCACGGCACAGCGGGCATGGTCCTGATCACATTGCTGCTGCAACGCTGTTTTCACGGGGACGAACCGACGCGGGTGTTCGCCGTTGTCGGCGCGGGCGCAACCATTGCGGCGATGGCGTTCGGCGGCGTAATCCTCACCTTCGTCTCGACGGTCGGCCCGCTCAACCTGTTGCTTCTCGTAGTCGCGCTCGACGTACTTGCGATCTTACCTCCAAGTTTGCTGAGCTCCGACCTATCCAATAAACCACCGCCTGCGGCGCAGGACAAGCGTCCGATCTCGCAAAGACAAGTGAACCACAAGCCGCCGATCGTACACGCTATCATCGTACTGGTCATGGCAAAAGTGGCCGTGTTAACGCTAATCGAGTTCCAATGGAAGGTCGCTGTCTTCGACGCCCATATTGGAGAGGATGCAAACGTAGCGCAGTATTTCGCCGGTTACTATCTGTCCGTGAATCTCATAACCGGTTTCATCCAATTGTTGCTTGCCGGACGCTTCCTACAGCGTTTTGGCATCACTTCCGCACTTCTCGTGTTGCCTTCGTCGCTGGTTCTGGGGTCCGTGGCAGTTATTACGGTGTATACAACCTACATCCCACTTTGGCTCGCAACAATCTTGAAGGGGTCGGAGTCATTTCGTCGCGGCGTCAACGACCCGGCACTACAACTGCTATTCAAGTCGTTACCGCGTGGTGAACGACAAGCCGCAGTAACACAAACCCATGGCATCGCCAAACCGCTCTCAGAACTCGCCGCCGCGCTGCTACTGCAATCCGTTGCCGCCACAATTTCTCCGCATGACATTTCGTGGGTGATTCTGCTCCTCAGCGTCTTCTGGTTTGGCGCTGTGTCCTATGTTCGCAAACTACTCGTTGCTGACACCAGGTTGCCGGCCTAAGAACGACTTGCCCATCTGATGCCAAGGAGTCCACCTGGCCTTGCCGCCTGATTCTGGAGCTAGAAGCAAACACGTGCTATCCGGACTGCGTGTCATCGGCCGATCGGCTAGCGGCATCGCTCAACGCGCGATCGATCTCCGTGTCTCCACTGTCGCATAGGGACGATGGTAGCGTGAGCGGCTCCTGTAGTAACCGCTTGACGGCGGCAACGTGATTGCCGTCACCCCACCGACAGTGTATCGCTGTGTGAATCGGCGTACCAAAGTATCCTCCCACGTCTTTCGTCGGCGATGCGCCGTGAGTAAGCAAGAAGTCCACGGCTTCGGCGTCGCCAAAACACATCGCCCACGTGAGTGGTGTGGCGTTCATCCAGCCCCCGCTCTGGTCAGGCAACCAACCAAGATGGACCATCAGTCGCACACCTTCCCACTGACGCATCTGCGCAACATTGGCGATCAGCCGCCGATCATTGGCGTCCACGCGTCCGGATAGCTCCGGGTTCGCCGCGAGCAGCCCTTCGGCTTCCATCCGATCGCCGTTGGCACATGCAATGACGAATCGGTCGAGCGTCTCAAACGCAGTCGCTGTTGCCCCTCGGTCGATCAACAGTTGCGCAACGTCCTGACGTCCCAACCGCATCGCGAAATCGTATGGAGTTCGCCCCTTGATACCCAAGAATGCTGAGCAGCCGCGGAACGTCTGAGCATCCGGGTCGGCGCCGGCGTCTAATAGCGCGATGATCACGGAAAGCGGACAATTCCGTTTGATAGCCCAATGCAACGACGTTTCACCGGATGTAGGATACGTCGCGTTCGGATCGGCACCGTGCTGCAAGAACCAGCGAATGCCGTCCTCCCAGCGATAGTCAATCGCATGTTTGATGCAGTAGGATACGTCCTCGGGCTTGAGTTGATGATCGCCCAATGCCTCAAGCATCGCGAGATTCCAGTTTTCGCAGGCATGATACAGCGATTCGCCGTCGTTCGGATCTGCTCCCGCGTCCAACAGCACGCGTGCGACACGATCGCAGTTGGCATTTACACATCCGTACAACGCCGATTCGTCCACAACTCCACTAGGATTACGCCAACTGGCGTTGGGATCTGCACCATGATCGATCAAAAGCTGTACGACCTCACAAGCCGCGTCCTGCCGTTCTGCCAACAGGCACGACCAGGTCGCGTACAAAATGGCCGGCCACTTCTTGGGACCACCAAGAACCGTCGCCTGCCGCGGGTCCATTTCCAAGATCTCGCGTGTCGCCGCAACGTCAAGCGCTGTAGCTGCCGCAAAGATGTTGGCCGTGGCCAACAGGGGTTCGTCACCCAGCACGGACCGACCGCGACGTGCATCTCCCCATGCCCAACCCTCGGACAGGAATACGTTTAGTTTTTCATTGAATGTGCGACTAGCATTTTCGACGAAGATCTTTAGCTCGGTCCATGACGAAAACCCGCATTCGCGGGCGATGGCCAATTGTGCTTCCGCCAACTTAGGCCGCCGCGATTGGTCCTTGCGAAATGGCTGGAGCCGTTCGAGGGCGTCAGCGTTACCAGCCCGTGCGGATCTGAGCAGCGTCTTTGCCTGTAGCTGCAGGTGACGCCAGCTTGGTGGCGTGGGCAAACCGTAATCAGAAGGTGCGTTGTGAGACATGCCAGTCCCCCTTTCAGCGCCAATGAAGGCGGCAATGGTCCGGTGTCCGCAGATCAGACCTAAGGAAGAACTGAATCTAGTAAGTCGAAACTGACAGGGGAACTTTTGTTCTTTCCGCGGACCGGCAGCGACCTGCATCGCTGCTGTCAGCTTAGTCGTTACGTTGCCGCCGGGCAAGGTTATGAGCTGGAATCATTGCCCGGATTTTAGGCGACTTATGCGCGTTCCGCGAGCCACGGTCAAGCGATGTTGTCGACACGGAACGCCAAATTGCCGCGGTAGATTCGATCGCCCCTGTTTCACACGGCGTCGCGTGTCCTGCGCAACTCCTTGCGAGGGGAAACGGGCCCCGTTCAAAACTATTCTTGACAGTCCAATGCACTCACAGGCACAAACACCTTCGTGATAACAAAGGGCTTTTTGTCTATCACTGAAAAAGGTCATCCTCAGATGCACCTTCAAACAAATCGCCTCCCTGCTCGCCGCGCCCTTCGTTACCAAACACGCCGTTGAATAGTGGTTCAATAGGTGCTCCATCCTCAGAAAACATAGCTGGCAAGAACGTCGCGTCCGCTTCAACGATCTTCCATGCTGCTTCCGGGACCGGCGGCAGGTCTGCTTCTGACAATTCAACCTCGCGCAAACTTGCCCACATGCCGTGTGAGTTCTTCAGGAATTCGACGCGAAGGTAGCGGAACGTAAGCTCCTCCGCCGGCACCTCTCCGAGCATATGGAGAACGTGTTCAGCTATGGGCCCTTCCTTCTTGTTATCCGAAGCGTCGACGACGACGTTCCACTTCTTTCCGTCCAGCGACGTGCTAATCTTGTATTGATAAACCGTTCCAAGTTTCTCCCAGTGCAAACGGACGGCGCGCACTTTCTTTGCTTCCCCCAAATCCACTTGCCAATAGTCCGCGTCGATGCTGCCCGACTCACACCAGCGAGTGCTCAGGTCACCGTCGACCGCCAGGTCACTCGTTCGGCTATCTTCGTGCGTGCTCGCTTCGGTCGGCTTGCCGTGCGCCAGGTTGCCGTCGACGCAACACGGTGCCGGAGGTAATGGCTGGCCGAATACCGTAACACTTGCGTTAAGGTCTCCGAAAGGACTTGACATCATCGGGACATCTCTCTGTACCGGTACGACGTGAACATTGTCGATTCCAAAAGGCTCATCGTTGGTTCCCGACGACCTGGGCATTAGGAGACTATCACTGCTGACACTTGGACGCTGTTCGCTGCTCCGGGGCGTTATCAATACCGAGCTATCGTCCGGCATCGGAATGCCGATACTCGATTGGGATCCCAACAACGGCAGGCCTGCCGAAGAAGTCGCTGACCGGCCACCCACTTGGCCCATTGCGGGCTGTCGTTTCAGAGCGGCTACGATCTGCCGATCGCCGCGGTTCAGCACGACTCTGTCCGCCGCTAATTCCACGTTGGACGCGTCGCCAGAGACTCGTAGACCATACTCACCAGGTTCCAGCCAAACGGACTTCTTGTTCTGGGCATCAATCAAACCAATTCGCTGTCCCCCCTGCAGGACATCGATCTTGATACTCGGGTCGTTGGACTCGATCACCAACTCCCCGTGATTGGTGGCGACGCGCAGCAAGAACGGGGCGAAGTAAATTGCCGCCGGCAACAGCGCCAGCGCGATCATCCCCGCCACGATGTATCCGCCAAACCTGCCGATCCGAGGCTGCGCTGGCGGTAGCAACGAAGCGAGATTCGCGTTGTTGATGGCTGCCACGTGCTCGGATTGCGTCACCTGTCTGGGCCGAGTCACCGATGTTACATCCTCCAACAGCCGTGCGACAACCGCCGCGGATTCTGGACGCCGACTGGCGTCACGCTCCAAGAGCCACATGATCAATTCCGAAAGCCCGCGATCGATCGCCGGGTTGATGGCATGCGGTGCCATCGGTGTTTGGTTTTGAATGGCGAATAGAGTCGCCAGGGCATTCTCACCGACGAACGGCGACTTGCCCGTGCACATCCGGTACAACACACAACCCAGACTGAATAGATCCGTCCGCGGACCGACGGCCCGTCCCTGAGCCTGTTCGGGCGACATGTAGGCAGGCGTACCCGCGATCATGCCGGTCTCTGTCAGTTGACGATCGCCGTCCAAAGCACGTGCCAACCCAAAGTCCAAGATCTTGGCACGACCGCTTTCCTCGGACAACCATACATTGGCTGGTTTGATGTCGCGGTGCACCAGCTGTCGAGCGTGTGCGGCGGCCAATCCCAACGCGATTTGACGACCAATCGTCACCGTGTCAGCCGTCGACAATGCCCCCTCGCGATGCAATCGCTGCTCCAATGACTCACCATCATGCCACTGCATGGCGATATAGGCCAGCGGCCCGTCCTCGCCGACTTGATAGATCGTCACGACATGATCGTGGTCGATCGCGGCGGCTGCTTGGGCTTCCTGCATAAAACGCACTCGCGAAGCTTCCCCGAGCGAGGGACGCAGGACCTTTAATGCGACCAGACGTTTCAGTACTCGATCTTCCGCTCGGTAAACAACCCCCATTCCCCCTGCCCCGACCAGCTCCAACAGCTTGTAGGGCCCCAGGATTCCCACGGCGGCTTCATCGTCGGCAGCCTGTTCGAGCAACGATTGGACTTCGTGCGACTTGGCCCGCTGATCGAGATGGTCGACGGACAACGACGCCAGCGGAGCCATCGTCTGCAGCCGCCGTACCAGGTCGGTAACGTCGCTCGCTTCGACATCAGACGGCGGAATTGCCGAACGAACCAATGCGACAAATGTATCGTCTGATTTCATCGCTCGGATCGTATCGCCGCACGCCGGACATTCCGCCAAATGGTGCTGAATCGTGTCCACCGATTGATCGTCGAGCTGCCCGTTGAAGTATTCACGTAGCTGATTGGTAACCGGGCAAGTAGGAGTGAAACTGGACATTTTTGTCTCCGGCGAATGGTGTGTGTGGGTTGCGATCGGATTCAGCAATCCTGCGAATGACCAAAGGAGACTATGCCGTTTGCTTGGAGGATTTGTATGGTACGCCGAAAAATAATTCATTCCATCAGTCCAACAATCCCTGCAATTCATCGCGTAACCGCTTAATCAGTCGGGACTTAGCGGAATACACCGTCCAGACGCTGATACCAAATTCCGCGGCCACGTCCTCGGCCGACCGACCATCCAACAGGTATGCCTTGCACGCTCGCCATGTCGGTTCTTCAAACGAACTCTGCATCAACTGGATCGCTCGGCCGACGAGTCGCTGGGAATATTCCCGCTCCCAAAAGTCGTCGCCGTTGCGGTCTTCGGCAATGTTCAACAGATGGCTATCGGTCGTGTCAGCAATGGGCACGTTTTGCCGGCGGCATCGCTGTCGATATTGGTTGAGCGTTACCTTCCGCAGCCAACCTCGAAAGCTCTTCTTCTTATCGTAGCGAAAGTCGGGCAACTTACGGACGAGGATCGTCATCACATCTTGGACCAGATCGGCCGCGTCACTGGACGGCACGCCTTGTTTGCGTGCCCAAAAGAAGATGAGCGGCGTATAGAGCTCTACGAACCTCGACCAGGCCGCTCGGTCTTGTGGCGATTGAACCCGAATCAATAAGCTGGTGGAGGTCGACTCGTACATGGGATCGGCTCGACTGAAAATGAAACACAATGCGGCTTGGCACAACTCGTTATTCTAAACGCACACAAAGCCAACAGCCAAGTTTTCTCGGAGCGGCCCGTACTTCTGGGCCGAAGGCCCAACCATTTGCGTAGCCCTGGCCGACGGCTAGGTACTGGTTCACCCTCGCGGGATGTCGGTCGGAAAACATCGGTGTTATACTATGACGAAACCACACCAATTCAAGTGAGTGATCACGATGGATGAAACGCTGCAAGCGATCGTATTATCAATTGCAAGTGCCGTATCTATTGTTGCCGCGTTGACTATCTTTGCCGCCATCGACCGCTTGCGCGTGGCGAAACGATTTCGCGCAACGTTCACGCTGATTGACGACGATGAGTTTTTGCGGCGGTGCGGTAATGGTGTCAGCCGCAACGTAGCATTGCGAGTACGACGGTGCGTCGCGGACCAGTTGGGACTTCCATACAAATGTATCTACCCGGAACACACGTTCGTTGAAGATCTCGAGTGTTATTAGGGTGTGTGCGGTGGGCAGCATTCGCCGACCAAAAGATTCATGTTCACCGATCTTGATCACTTGTGTCACGATGGCTACACCATGCTATCGGCGGTCTACACGGCGGACGAGATAAGCGACATCGCCCGACGAGTGACTTTGACCTTGGAAGCTCGCAGCGACGAATCTGTCCTGCGCACACGCGGTGCGGTCTATGGATCGCGAAATCTTGTCGAGGTGTTTCCCGAGGTGTTGCAGTTGATCGATCGCCCGCGACTTCGGCAAGTCGCAGCCAACGTTTTGGGGGAACGTGCTGGGGTCGTGCGAATCTTGTTCTTCGACAAGCCACCCAACGCAACTTGGTCGCTGCCGTGGCACAAGGATTGGACGATTGCCGTAAAACGGAATGACCTACCGAGCAGACTCTTTCAGAAGCCAACTGTGAAAGCCGGGGGGCCCCATGTTGAGGCACCGGTTGTCCTTCTGCAAAACATGCTCACATTTCGCCTTCATCTCGACGCGATGACCAGCGAGAACGGACCGCTGCACGTCATTCCCGGGTCGCACAACATGGACGTCGACGCAACCGAATCGGCTGTGGAATTGAACGCAGAGGCTGGTGACGTGCTGGCGATGCGTCCGCTGCTATCGCATGCCAGCACCGCGTCACGCTCCGGAACGACATCCCACCGCCGGATTATTCATGTCGAATTGGCCGGTGAGCAAGATCTACGGGATGGTTACCAGTGGCACTTCTTTCATCCCATCCGCTCGGAGGCGGACTAAGTCCCACGGCTGTCCCAGCCGTAAAGTCCCACGGCGGCGGCTGGTGGGGAATGCTACGGCTGGGACAGCCGTGGGACATTGGCCGCCACCCCGCATTCGTCGGAAAATACTTTTCGAGTTGCTGTCGCAATGTTGGCGAAGCATTGTCGCGAAGACGGGATAGCCACTTACGTGTCATCGTCGCAATTTCGGTCGGCGATTGAAGTGCCTGACTGAATTGGCCATAGAAGGAATCTTCGTCATGGTCATAGAGGAGCATATCGAGATTGATGTTACTCGATGCCTCTTTTGAAACCTGTGCCATGATCGCCAACAGCAACAGTGGTTCAACCGGTTGCTTCCTCGTCACGTGGGATGCATTCTGGCGAACGGCGGTGCTCGGTCAGGCTACGGCAGACGTCGCTGATGAGCTGGGGATGACTGCCGCTGCAGTTCGCAAAGCGAAGAGCCGCACATTGCAGCGATTGCGGCGCCAGTTGGGTGATATTGTCTAGGATTTAGCCGTGGATACTGTATGGTTCGAGGTATTGCGCCGCCAAATTGGCCGTGAATATTGTATGGTTCGAGGTATTGGCAGGTGCATGTGTTTTTTTTTGCAGACGCGCCAGACTCATGAAGGGGCGATTTCCAGAACGATCTTGCCGAAATGATCGCTTGCCTCCATTCGGCGGTGAGCTTCCGCCGCTCGTTCCATTGGGAAGACTTGATCGACGACAGGACGAAGTCTGCCACCCGCAAGCGGAACACCAAAGCGATTGATGAATTCGCTGACGATGCTCTGCTTGGCCGACGCCGACTTCCTGCGAAGCGTCGATCCGGTGACAGACAGCCCGCGTGCGAGCAACCGCTTTAGGTCGATCGTGGCGGAGGTACCGCCCATCAACCCGATCACAACCATTCGCCCATTGGCGGCGAGCGATTCAAGATTCTTTTCGAAATAGGTGCCACCGATGTGATCTAATACGACATCCACACCGCGATTGTCGGTGACACGCTTGACCTGCGTGAGAAAGTCGTCGCGGCGGTAGTTGACGGCACTATCGGCGCCCAGGTCCATACAGCGTTGGCACTTCCAGTCGGATCCGGCCGTAACAATAACCGTGGCTCCTACAGCTTTGGCCAGCTTCGTGGCCGCTGTGCCAATGCCGCTTCCGCCGCCATGAACTAACAAAGCCCCACCGTCTGGAAGCCCGCCCAGTTGAAAGACATTCAAAAACGCAGTCAGAAAGGTTTCCGGTAACGCTGCCGCCTCGAACAGCGACAAACTCCCGGGGACTCGCATCACCGAGCCATGGTGCACAACGACCTCTTCGGCATAACCACCGCCCGGCAACAAGGCCATGACCATGTCGCCATTGTTCCAGTGCAACACGTCGTCGGCAATCTCGATGATCGTGCCCGAACACTCAAGCCCCAGAATGTCGGTCGCTCCCGGAGGCGGCGGATAGGCACCACGTCGTTGCAGGATGTCAGCGCGGTTCACGCCTGCCGCCGCGACACGGATGCGAACTTCTCCCGCTCGCAGGTCAGGTCGGTCCGCATCGCCAATGTGCAGCACCGATGCATCACCAGGTGCGTCGAATAGGATGGCTTTCATGGCTCCGTCATCGTGTCAAATGGATTGTCATGTACTACCGATTAGATTCTATGTTCCGCCGGTCGTCCTGTCTGCATTCGCCTGATAGAGGGAAGGCAGGAAAATGGAGGCAGGAAGAGGTTTTGGATTGTCATGTTAAGGAACAACTATGAAGTCACAGCTGTTAAGTTGGACAACCATCATTGCACGGCGGTAACAACGCCGCGGTGCAGATAGTCTAGTAACTCACGTTTGGCGCACTCCTTCAACAGTTCCCACGCGGACTCGCGATCGAATTGGCTGAACAGATTTAGCTCGGCGACCGTTTGGCGATGTAGCCGATCCAATTCGTCGACGTTGCTCATTGCCGTCAATATCAGGCGATTCTCCGGAGGTGCGTCCAATCGATTCCGCACGTTTGTCGTTGTGTAGATGGCACCCGAACGGTCTTGGGACGAGATCGCCAGTCCCGAATGGATGCTTGATCTACCTCGAGTGACGATTTGGGTGTAGAGGCAACCGGCGATCCGGTCTGCCGCAGGACCAATCATCGCCAGTGCCACCACCTGGCCGTCGCCAAGCAGCGGGCGCGATGTGGTAAACGCTGGTTCGTAGCCCAATCGACGGAACTCTTCTATGTTCCCTGCGTGATGTTCAATGACGCGTGTTGGCGCGTCGCTCCAATCGCCGCGTTGGAGGCTGTCGTACCCAAAGGCCACGTCGACGGGAATGCGGATCCGGAGAATTTTGCACAGCGCTGCAAAACAAAAAACGAGCGCATTCGGCCGGGTGATGCGCCATAGTTCGCGCAGTCTTAGATTCTCGATGACTGGCCGGTAATATTCGCAAGGCCCCGCAACCGGTTGCGGCGGCGAATAGGGATTGATTTCCATGGATCGGTTGTTCCTTCACATCACGAATAGCGGTCTGGTCCGGTCAATCAAGGGATCATCGCGGCATTTGCCGAGCGATCTTAGTCGTTTCGCAATCTGCAGTCTATGGAAGCAGTCTGGGCCGGGTGCAGGCACGATGATGCCGGCTAAGCGCTGGCAAAAGTAGGCCTTTTCTCGGCAAATCGTGCACAATCAGGACTCTTGTCCGTCAATCGTCCGGGAAATCAATCTTTATCTCAGCGGACAAGTCGTTCGCTCTGATCAGCCCAAAACTATACGGGGTGCCGCGCTATCTGGCTTCCCCTTCCGAACTAAACCTGGAGAAATCGAAGATGTTGGGAAAATCGAATGCGTTGCGTAATTCCAAGTCACCCCGCCACAAGTCACGTAAAGGCTCGGTTGCACGCTGCCAACGAACGCTCACGGGCGAAGTGTTAGATGACCGCCGCATGTTTGCTCTGATTGGGCCAGTACCGCTTGCGGATAGTAACACCAC
>JAGQPD010000948.1 GCA_020426865.1 Planctomycetales bacterium | reverse complement strand
TATCAACTACGCAGCGGGCGCCAGCGTAACTCCCTCCGGTCCCACCTGGGACAACTGGGACGGAGTTCGCATTGTTGACGGCAACACGTCCACGGTTAATCATGCCGCGGAGCCGGTCACGGAATTCGGTTATCTGATTGAGATGCCACAAGAGGTCGACATCGACCACATCAATATCGTCAATCGCGTCGATGGATGTTGTCCGGAGCGGCTAACGAATTATCGCGTATCGATTCTTGATGCCGACGGTGTCACGCCCATCTGGTCGACCGACGTACGAACTGACGGAACCAATTCGGGTGTCGCTGGCGTTGATGTGATCAATGAAGCGATGGGGGCCGGATCATTTTCAGGCCGGTTCATTTCAATCGACAAGATTCCGGATGCCAGTCAATCCGATTATTACCTGCAAATCGCCGAAGTCGAGGTCTTTGGGCACGCGGTACCGGAGCCCGCGGGGTGGTGGCTTATTATGAGCGGTTTGGTGTGTGGTTTGCGGCGCCGTCGATAGGAACTGGGTTTCGATATCGTCCACATTGCAGGGTTTGATCGATGTGGGGAGATCTTGATCGATGTGGGGAGACGTCGTCAACCGATGCTACTTCCCCAGGCTGCGATCACAATTGCGGCGGTTTCGACCCGCAGGATCCGCGGGCCGAGACTCAGTAATTGCCCTTCGCCGGCAGTTACTTGCTCGATCTCGTCGTCGGTAAGGCCGCCCTCGGGTCCTACGGCCATCGATATCATTGCCGAAGATCGGGCGTAGCGCAAATGGAGTTCATCGAGCGTAACGGTGGGGGTGTTTTCGCAGGGATAGGGATGCGCGACGTACGCATCGGCCGTGCAACTGGTACGGCACCAGCTATGCCAGTGTTGTGGCTCGGAAATCGCCATCAGCCGATTGCGCCCGCATTGTTTGCTGGCCTCAATGACCGCGCGGCGCAAACGATCCAGAGCCTTGCCGGTGGGTTGGGCGACGCTGCGTTTGGTAACCAGAGGGACGAGGGAGTGAACGCCAAGTTCGACACATTTCTCGACCATCCACCGCTGACGCTCCCCTTTGGGAAGCGAGACACCTAGTGTCAATATGATGGACAATTCACGATCGACGTCGTGGCGTGCCAGCACTTGCAGCATGACTTCGCTGCGCGCGCAGTTTTCGATTCGCGCGGTGAATTCAGCGCCGTGTCCGTCGAACAGTAAGACCTCGTCCCCCACTTGGCCCCGCAAAACGTGAAGCAAATGATGGGCTTCGGAACCGTCGAGTCTGGCGGTGGAACCTTCGATGGCGGTTTCACAATAAAATCTTGATAGCATTCCCATCGTTGATAGCATGCATGACAAACAGTTTCGGTCAAGTACCCGCGCGATTGTACCGATGAGGACACTGGTACGGTGTCTACCGACTCATCGCGGCATCCATGGATAGGGCCAAACGCCATGTACGAAAGCTATTGGGGACTAAACGAATCTCCCTTCCGCGGCGCGCTTGATCCGCGTTTCTATTTTAATAGTCCGGTGCATGAAGAAGCTCTGGCGCGAATGAATTTTTTGATTGACAATCGTCGCCGAGTGGGGTTGATGATGAGCCGGAGTGGCAGTGGAAAATCACTGCTGTTGGAAGTCCTCGCGTCGCAGCTGCGACGTGCCGGACATAGCGTGGCTCAATTGCGGTGCCTGGGGATCGACCACTATGAGTTCGTGTGGCGATTGGCGGTCGATCTAGGGCAGAACGTCGATCCGCGGTGGTCCATTGGCTGTCACTGGCGGGCTGTCGGTGACGTGCTGCAAGTGAACCGTTATCAGCGCACCAACACGGTCGTGATGATTGACGATGCGGACGAGGCCGAGTCGGAAGTTCTGTCGACGATAGTGCGTCTGGCGCAGCAATCTCCGGCGCCCGATTCAAGGCTGACGATCCTCCTGACCTGCAACGAAGAGCGCGTCGAATTGCTCGGGCGGAGACTGCTCGACCTATGCGAGTTGCGAATCGAGCTGCGCTCATGGCAGCACCAGGACACTGCCGAGTACCTTCGCAGCACGTTGGCCAAGGCCGGCCGTGAAAAGCCCGCCTTCGACGTGTTTGCCATTGCCCGGCTGCATGACCTGGCCGACGGGGTCCCGCGAAAAGTCCGGCAGATTGCTGAGCTGTCGCTGGTCGCTGGAGCGGGCCAGGAACAGGACTTGATCGACGCCGATACCGTGGAAGCGGTTTACGAAGAGCTGAGCATTACGGCCGGCGCCCAATTGTGATACTGCCGGAGGGCCCAAAGCCGCCGTTTTTTGCCCTTTTTCCGGGAATTGGTTGACATCAGCTCGGTGGTCCGAGTAGGCTTAAAGGGTTAGGCCTTGTCTTTCGGAACGCCAGAAGAGGGGTGGACTGATGTCCTGCGAATATTTGTCTTTGGGGATGGTCCCTGGTTCGGTTGTGGCTCGACGCTTGGGTTTCTACTCGGGTTGCATGTATGCCATGCTGATCGTGGCCTTAACGACAGCCGAGAGCCGTGCGCAATTTGGCGTTCAATATACGTACCTGCCACCGAAGTTAACGGCGACCGAGCCTGCGGCACAGGCGCAAGAAGTCCGCCAGCGGCAGGCGATGAAGGATAAGGCTGTCCGCAGCAACCAATTCCAACAGGCCGACCTGAAGGCCTGGTACGCGGACTATTTCTTTCGGGCGATCACGGCATCGGGTCCGAGTCAGCTCGGAAAGATTGCTGATCTGCGCTATCAGCTAAAACGAGATTTTTCCTTTGTGCAAAATCAGCAGGCACACGATTACATCGTCACGACGGCGCTTGGCTACTGTCCCAAGATTGCCGACATGTCGGAGTTTCATCCGGCGGTTCGATACAACGCAATGTTGATCGTCGCGGATCTTAATGACGTGGAGGAGTCTCGATCGGATCGAAGTCCTCCGCAGCCATCGATGAAGGCGTTAGCTGCGATGCTTGCGTCATGGCAGAAGGAAAATCAGATCGACCCGGTGCGTGTCGCGATCCTGATCGGTTTGGCAAGGCATGCGGAATTGGATCTCGTCCAGCCGGACAACAAGAAGATGCCCGCCGCCGCGCGGCAAAAAATTCAGGACGCGATGTTGGAATTGGCCGGGGCAGTATCTCCGCCTCCGGGGCGCAGCGCCGAAGGGCATGCGTGGATGCGGCGGCAGGCGCTGGAGATTCTGGGACGACTCGGAGAATCGGGTGCCGATGCGAAGGTCGTAAAAATCATGGAACAAACCTTAAGTGGTCCTGACGAACAACTGCCAGTTCAGATCGCTGCGGCTTCGGCACTGGCGAGCATTAAGCTGGCACCAAGCGACATTGCCAATGCCGACACGGTCATCGAAAAGCTGGGCGAATTAGCGCTGATTGCATGCAATCATGAATTGCAGGAACAGCTCGATATGCGAGCGCAAGGAAGCATGGGTGGATATGGCGGCGAGGGGGGTGGCCGTGGTGGTTATGGTTACGGAGCGGGACCTGGGCCAGACGCCATGATGATGGAGGGGTCGGGGCGTGACGACGCCTATGGTTATGGTGACGAGTATGGTGGTGAAGGTGGAGTGTCGCGACGTCCCAGGCGTCCTCGCGCCGTGGAAGAAACGTTAAACGACCCCCGTACCGCTGCCATGCGGCGCCGACTGTTGTATCGACTTGAAATTGTCCTCCATGCGTATGAAGGTGTGGCACCAGGCAATGGTGTCAACTCCGTTGCAGCCGATCCTGCACAAAAGCGATTGATTGGCGACATCAAGAGCGAGATCAACAAGATCATCACTGATCTTAGCGATCACTTGACGACGTTGGAGGACCTGGAGCCGAAACTGTTGGCCGCGACGAAGGACTTGCGAGATACACTACCCAACGCAAGCGAGATCAAGATTCCCGGTGAGCAAATGACAGGGCCAGATGCGTCGAAACTGCTGCCAAACCTCGAAGGCGTCGACGCTCCCAAACGCCCCGAAGCTAAGCCGCTTGACAACTTCCCGACGGACATCTTGAACGAATAGCACGGCGGCGGCGAGCTTGGAATAGGGCCCCGCCGATCACCAGTGTTATCGCCCAACATCCGGGTTCTGGTACGCTTGAGGGATGAGCGTGCGACGCCGCGGCAGATGCGGCCGTGGTCGATGCCACGGCGCGGGTCCCGTTGGTGGCGAACGCATCTTTCCAAATCGTATAGTCAGCGGCATTGACCCGGCCGTCCTGATTTCCATCGGCCGCCTCGTTGTTGGCACCAAAGTTGTCTTTCCACACCGTGTAATCGGCGGCGTCGACGACACCGTTGCCGTTGTAATCGCCGGGGACTATGTCTGTTGATGCTGGATTGGCAATCACAAAACCGATATCTCGCAGCGACTGAATAGTGGTATTGCTGAGAAAATTCGATCCGCTGAGATATCCCGTCATCAGCTCGTCGGCCAATCGCTGCCCGTCGGCGTTCCGTACGCTCGTCAATTCGTCCCAATGCGAGTTGGCTGTGCCCGATCCTCCGTTCAGTTCGACCGGTACGAACGTTGCGCTGGCGTTGAATTCTTCGCGATATGCCGCCACGCCATACTGGCCTGTGTACCGTCCCGAGCCGTTGACGTAGACGCTGTTGCCCGTCCACTGAGTCCCAATGCCAATGATATGGCCAAGCTCATGCGCGATCACACTGACCAATTCGCTGGTCGGCAGGCTATTGAGATCCGCGGAATCGATGGTGATTTCACCGCGAGTGGTCACGCGATATCCTGCTTGACGCCGGCTCCCCGATGGTCCGGCCTGGGCCAGTGTACCATTCTTGCCATCCAGTGCCTGAATATTGGCATCAACAACAATTCCCGATAAAGTAATTCCATCTTGGTATCCCGTGATCACGTCCTTCCAAACGGCAGCGGCCTGATCGAAGAGTTGTTCTTGGGCGGCCGTAAAGCCTTTAAGTAAATACACGATGGAGAACTCGGCCCGCGCCGGCGTGCAGCAAGCTAGCACTGACAGCATGAGCAGGGGGACGTGCCAGCGAAATGGTTCAATGGGGCGCATCAAGGTAAGCTCCGTGACAAGGGCCTTTTTCTCTCTTCCGGACAAGGCAGCGCTTCGCAACGTTCGACAAAAGCGAATGACCACCCTATGATGATGGCAGATTCTTCCAGGACAAGTTATCGGATTGTGGCAATAGATGCCGCCACGAATACTGTTTTTTGCTGCGGCTTTGCCACCAGCGAGGGGGGCTCGCGACCACTGCGTCAACGTTCCATTGAATGCCGCGTACCCAAGGGCCTTCCGCCGATTGCTGCACAAATGGCAACCGATCCTAGAGGTGTGGCGACCAACCGAACCCGATGATGGACTAACGGAGTTGTTCGGAGAGCCACTCGCACTGAATCGCCTTTTCCACCAAGTCCAGTGGAACATAAAAATAATGGCTCGACGCCTCAAAACCGATCCGAGAGTCGGCCGCGGCGTGCTCGAACAACTGTTTAGCCAGTTTCCGTTCTTCAGAGACCAGGCTGTTCAGTTGCGGCACGATGGAACTGCGTCGATCTGGGTGCGATTGCAACTCGTCACGCAGCACAACGAATCGAATTTGATTCGCGGCTGATGCAAATTGGCAGTATGCCGCCGAGGCGACGTGATAGTCTTCCTCGGCCACCAGTTTACGATTTGAAAGGGCGTTGGCGACCACGATCTCGAATTGCCGCAAACCATCTCGCCAACCATCGGCAACCTTGCGAAACTGCCGCTCGAGTACGTCTGGCGGGTAGGGCCCACGCCAGCCATTGAGGTCATCGTACGGCAAACCGACCATGCTGGCATGATAATTCGTCTTGGTCAAATACAATAAATTGGCTGGTCCCATATGTTGTGGGCCGCTGTACAAGACGGTGACATGGTACGGGTATTCTCGAAACGCATCGCTGAACAAGTGCCAAGCTTCGAGCGCCGATGGCACAGCCGTGGCACCATAGCGATATTCCGCTAATGCGGCCAGACAATCTCCACGAGCTTGCTCGGGGTGATCGAGTCGGGACGTCGCAACCTGCAAATTCAACGACGGATATCCACCGAACGACCAACTGAACATGATGCCTTCGATCTCCTCCCTGGCCAGGTTTTCGAAATGCTCGGCGACCAGTTCCACGGCTGGGATAAACGGTACCGATAACAACTCATTGGAGTTGTTGACCTGCGTTTTTGCGACGCGCCCCATGCCATGTTGCCCCGCGAGTTGCCAATGACGACGGGCACGAGGCCCCGGGCCCACGGACGAGATTGAGTATTCGCCAACTTCCGTTGGTATTCCTCCCCTTTCGATCGGCAAGGACCATTCGCTGACCGACATCAAATACGCTTTTTGAGGGAGCAACGGTATGATGTTCGAAGCATCTCCGTGGCCATTCCAGCCCCAGTCCCACAAGATTACCTGAGCCTGAGGCGACGCGCGATGCACTCCCTGCTCGATCGTTCGGTTCACTTCCGCAATGATCTCTGCGGGCGAACGATCTTTGCAATGTGAGCAAGACATGTGACCATTGTGTGACGCACAATTTGTGAGATTCTCCGACCCGCTGATCGTGAACACGCCACCCAATTCGGGGACGTGCTCGAAGACGTAACTCAACGAGTCTGCGAGCCATTGACGTACGGCCGGATGTGTTGTGCACATCGCCCGATATTCCCCCTCTTGCACTCCAGCCATCGCCGGCCGATTCGCAAAGAACGACTCCTTCTGAGCTCTTGGCTCATTCATATAGAGATAGACTCGCATGCCATGTCGTTCGGCACGCTGACAAAGCGCTCGCAGGTTGCGCAACCGCAATTCATGATCCTGGCCAAACTCCGGAAACGCCTCACCCCCTGGAGCCAGTTGCCGAAGAACGACGTGCAACCAAACTCCGCGCATGCCCATGCTGCGAAGACGAGCCAACAGGCCGTCAGGATACGGATCAAGCGTCGCGTCCAGCAGCGGATCGCCGAACGCACCGAAATACGAATAGACAAACCGAGGATGTGCACCATCGACGGTATCTACCGATTCCGCGGTCACTCGTGCCTCTTCGGGTAGGGACTCCGCCAGTTCATTGAGAAAATCAAACCGGTCCGTGATTTGCTCGAGACGTTCACCGAAATGCTTTGCAACAAGTTCACGAATCTCCGCGGCACGCCTACGAGCTGACTCGCCTGGGGTGTGATACCTAATCGGGTCGCACGATGGTTTCACGCGTCCTAACTTGATGAACAGAAAATCTTCTTCGCGGAGAATGAAGTCGAGTCGTTCCGGCGTCATATCCAGCAGTGTCAACAGCTGGTCGTATGGAAGCAGATGCCAGTTGCGGCGGATGATCGTAATGTAGCCCCGCCGCTCCATCTCGGGATTGATCCTCGCCACTGGTGGCAACCCCATTGATTCTGCTATCGCGACGATATCTTCAGTCTGACAACCGACAACACGGGCAATTCTTGCCGGCGGTATCAATTGCCAGTTTCGCCAGACCAATGCGTGCAACCGATCCGGAAAGTGATCGGCCGATATCGGCGCCGGTGCCGAGCCGACCGGAAGTTCGACTTCGGCAGCGACAACCAACGATGCCGCAGAGAAGATCACAATCACCGCAATGAAAAGACGCTGCATCTCGGTCCTCGGATTGCTTGACACTGTGACTCCTGTGCCAACCGCGCCGCGCGGCCCTATTGCTCGCGGGGGCAAACTACGGTGCTTTCTGCAAATACAGCCACACGTGGCCGGTCATTTCATTGGTTTCATAGGCATCGTGCAATTCGCGATACTTCGCGTAGGCACTACTATATTCTTGGCTGAGCGATTCCAGTTCCTCCTGCAAGTTCTTGGACGACCCCTGTTGAGCGTCGGTAGCGGCATCGGGTTGCTCTTCAGCGGCGTTCTCGTCGGCGCTATCACTCGCGTCCGCAGGTTCGTCATCCGCAGTTGTGTCGCTACCAGCTTGTTCTTGAATCTTCGTATACAACTCGGACAATCGCTCCGAATACTCTCGCAGCCCCTCCATGGCTTCGTTTGCCAGTTTGACCTTTTCGTCGTATTCTTCATCGGTCAGGCCAGGTACGCGACGATTAATCGTTACTTGATCTCCCACCAACAGATCGAGCCGACCATCGGCATTGAAATCGGTGGCCCAAACGCGGGTATTGACGGATGGACCGGTCGATCCTTGTTCGCTGGCGGCTTCGCCGTTTGAAGCCTGGAATGCCGAATCGCCGGCAGCGATCAATTGCTTGAACTCCGACCACTTCGGTGACGCACGAGTCCCCGTATTCTCGGAATAGATCACGCCTCCGTCGGATGTCCCGGACAAAAGATCCAGATCACCGTCGCCATCCCAGTCCACTAGATGCGGCGCGGCGTGATGCGACGGCGACGTCACGTCAAGTTTCACTGGGCGTTCGGTCAATTCCGGTTTGTCGACCGTCCCTTTGTTCTCATAGAGAAAGAACTCTGGGCCGAAGCATCCGACTACCAAATCCAAGTCACCATCGTCATCGTAGTCGATGGCGTGCTGTTGCGTGCAGATGTTTTGAATGATATTATCGGGTGTCTGCCCGTTGCTTTTCTGCAATTCAATGTTCTCTAGCGGTTTTCCCGCCACATTCGTGATCGCTTCGGCAGCAGAAAAATCAAGCGATCCGTTGCCTGCCAGCATTTGGATGTGCCCGCCATCCGCGTTGTCGGTCCAATAGCAGCCCGAGAGAATGTCGAGGTGACCATCACGATTCCAGTCCACGAACTGTGGAGTCGAACTTGTGCATCACCACACTCCCGGCACCGTGGCCCGTTCGCCATCGGTCATAAGCCATTTTGCGGGAGCAAACTTTGGTGGGACACCGTGCTGGCTGATGTTCTTGAAAAACTGCATGTTGCCATTGCGAAACTGCCCTACGACCAGGTCGTCCTTGCCGTCGCCATCCACGTCGGCC
>JAGQPD010000947.1 GCA_020426865.1 Planctomycetales bacterium | reverse complement strand
CTTCTGCCGACTTGATCGTTTACATTGGCGCCGTATTGGCCATTCCCGTATTCACTTTGTTGGTAAGTGACTTCTCGCTCTTAAATGAAGGAAAGCCTCTTACGCTGATTCCTGCCGCGACGCTTGAACAACTTCAAAACTCGGAAAACAGCTTTGTCAGCGGCGTACTGGCAACGTTTGTTGCGGCGATCAGCAAGCCATCTGGTTTGGTTCTGGCAGCAACCGGTTTGGTGGCACTGAGCTATCTCGTATTGCAGATGTCCTTGATCAGTAAGATCGCCCGCGATCGGCTTCGTGTCGTGCTTGTGCTTACATTCTTCTCGATGGTCTTTTGGGCGATCTTCGAACAGGCGGGAAGTTCCGTCAACATCTTCACCGACCGTAACGTAAATCGCGTCTACGGCGGTCAAGTCGTTAGCGACGAAATGGTGGGGCAGGTGATCGACTTGCAACCGACGCAGTTGCAGCTGGGGTACTCCAATGGCGAAGATATCATGACGCTGGACAAATTGGAGGCATTTCGTCAGGAACACAGTGGCGAAGGCGGTACCGATGCCGTTATGCCATGGACTGTTGCGGAAGACAACGTGGGAATGCGGTACGCGGACCGCAAGAGTGAATTGGCTACCAGCTCGTTCCAGGCTGTCAATCCAGTCTGTATCCTCTTATTTGGTCTAGCATTCTCCGCGATGTGGAACTTCCTTGGAGAACGAGGACTCGACCCGAATCCGGCCATTAAGTTTGCACTCGGATTGGCACAGTTGGGGCTCGGTTTCGGTGCCTTCTGGTACGGCACCACTCAGGCTGACGGGCGTGGTATGGTCGCCGTCGGGTGGCTTATCCTGGGCTATCTGCTGCAGACGACCGGGGAGTTGTGTCTGTCTCCGGTGGGATTGTCAATGGTCAGTCGTTTGTCACCGCGGCATTTGGTGGCAACCGTGATGGGAAGTTGGTTCTTAGCGACTGCATTTTCGCAGTATCTTGCCGGAATCATCGCGATGTTCACCAGCAGCACGCCGCACGGTCACGTTGAAAGCGGGGCGGTTCCCCCACCGATAGAAACCGTCACCGTTTACGGACAGGTGTTTGGAATTCTCGCGCTGCTGGGGATCGGGTCGGGAGTGGTTTGCTTGCTCCTCTCGCCGCTGTTGAAGAGTTGGATGCATGAAGGGGTCGTCGACGACGGTAGCTAGAGAATCGCCGAAAAGTCAGTACTCATTCTCGCATATCCGAGGTCAGGCTTTTTACGTCAGCACCCGGATTGGCGGACCTGACCGGTGGGTTACCATAGAGGGGGGGGGCGAACTCGAAGTGAGCCGGGGTGAGCGTATCATGACGCATGTCACTCGACGGCAAGGGTAGCCGCCGTGGTATCATCAGCGAACTGGTGGGCCGCGTTGCTTGGTCATGCAGCGTAAGCCACTCGTTCAACGAATACATCTCCAACTCCGGCGGGGCGTCGTTCGCTTCGTCCAAACGATATTGCGAGACGAAGGCGCTGGCATTCTCATAAAACGTATTGTCGTCCTGATAGGTCAGCTGCTCGTCGAGATCAAACCAATCCAGCCCGACCGCGTCCTGGCGGATCAACGGCTGGCCCTTCGTCAACAGGATACTCGCATCGCATGTGACGAACACGGGCTGAGCCCATTGGTCGGCAAATGTCCGTAATAGCCCGTTTTCCGCAAACATGGTCACTTGATTCAAGTCAATCTGTATCTTCCCCGATGGCATCGACTGGAAAGGATCCCGTAGTTGTCGAACCAAGGAACCGGTTGTCGCCAACAATCCATTGGACCAGGTTAGTGCTAATGGGACCGGACGTCGGAGGCGTACCATATCCGCCTGGCCACGCACGACGCAATCCGTTAGCTGTACCACGGTTTCCGTTGTCGGCGATGCGCTACCATTAATTATTTCGCGACGACTGACCTGCGACTCGATGTCGATGAATGCGACATTCTCATGAGTCAAGGCGCCGCTGGAATGAATGTTCGAAATCGTCAACCAGCATCGGCGAAAGACGCATCGGGTCACGTCCCTAAGACGCACCATCTGCCACTGCTGATCGACAGGGTAATCCGGGACGACAAACGTGAGGTCGACGCCCAATAGGTGAAATTCCCCGCCAGTGACGTCCAACATGGTTTGCGTTGATTCAATGTCGTCGAGTTGAAATCGCACAACGGGGCGAAAGCCAGGGGCCGCTTCGATCGTCACGCGTTGTCGATCAATCCGTAACGGCTGTTCGTCCTGTGGACCATCGTAGTACAACTGGATTTGGACTTCACCGTCGGAAGTTGCCGTCGCTAATGCGTCACTGATCGACGTGACTGTTTCTTGAGCCGTGACCGAAATCCGCTCAAAGCCAAGCGGAACCACGGCGATCGATCGACGTGCCGGTGGCAGAGTGCCTGTCAATGGCGGAGCTGATTTTACGACAGGGTCATCCGTTGTCGTGCTGATCGACGGTGAAATTCGCTCGCTGGCGTCCAATAGGGGAAAGGACGTTTCCAAATTCTCGCCAATGAACGGTTCCGTATCGTCGATCCGCGAAATAGGTGGACGGCCGGGGGGAACTTTTTGAGTTACCTCGTCGTCGGTCGACGATTCGCTAAACGCAGGCACCAATTCGCTAGGAACTCCGTCAGTAATCCGCCGTTTAGGAATGACGGTGCCAGCCGCTTCCGTATCGGACGAATCGTTTCCATGAACGCTGGGAAACTGCCGGCCCGCCGTCGAGAGGGACGCCACTACGTCCGCGGCTGTTGCGGCTCGCTCGGGATAGACAATCTCCGGAAGCTGCTCAGCTCGCATTTCACCTTCCCTCAGCAATCCGTCCAAGACAATGACGAACAACAGCAACGCCGAGAGTGGCACCGCCCAGGGAAGAATCGCCCAGGCGAAACCACGAGGCGCTCCATGCGGATGGAGGAGATCGCGAGCGTTTCCGCCGAGTGACACCAGGCCGTTACGGTCGGCCACGGCAGCCAGGTCCGATATCACGTGACGCGGTGTGCTGTAGCGGCGCGATGGTTGCTTCGCCATCATCGTCCGTAACACGCGAATGATATCGTCGGGAACATCGTCACGAAATTGACGGATGTCGGGTGGTTCATCTCCCGAATGACTCAACAGCTTTTGCAGCACGGTTCCTTGTGGAAAGGGAGGTTGACCGGATAACAGAAAGTAAAACGTGCATCCAAGCGAATAGATGTCACTGCGTACGTCCGCATCGCGAGGATCCCGCGCTTGTTCGGGCGAGATGTAATCAAATGTACCAAGTGTCACACCACTGGCAGTCAAATCGTCCTCATCGGATTGCACCTGATGCAACCGGGCCAGGCCCATATCCACTAACTTGACTCGCCCGGCCTGCGTGACCAAAATATTCGACGGCTTCACGTCGCGGTGCACCACGTCCCGTTCGTAGGCGTGTTGCAGGGCATCGCAGACTTGCACGATGTAGCTGATCGCCTCGTTCAGCCCCAACGGACCACGCCGCAGCACCAAATCGCGAATGTTCTCGCCATCAATGTATTCAAAGACGATAAAGTTCCAGCCGGCATCCTCACCAACATAGTAAACTCTCGCAATGTTTTCGTGATCGAGCCGCGCAGCACTTTGTGCCTCATTCTTGAAGCGGCGGATGCTTTCGGCCGTCGAATTGTGCGACGGTGACAGTACCTTGATGGCAACGGTGCGGCCAAGCATCGTATCGACGCCGCGAAATACCGCCCCCATGCCACCGCCGCCAATGAACCGCTCTAACAGGAAATGAGCAAGCTGCCGTCCCTCCAGCGATGGCCCCAACGAACTTGCTACGCCCCGATACTCATAGGGATCGCCGACCGGCGGTCGAGTCGATATGACGGTCGAATCGCGGTCATTCTTTCCCAACTCCGATCCGCCGGGCAAAAGGCCCGCCGGTAGATCGGTGGTACTGGCGTGTGTCGGCTCCCCCGGTTCGGCGGCTGAGTCTGGACGGGCAGCACCGCTTCGCATTTCGGATGAATCAGAGTTGCCAGGCAAAGCCCGTACCTCGCCAGAAAGGTCGATTTGTTGAGAAGGTCGCTCGCATTACCAGTCTATCCCCGCCCCGCACACGGGTCAAATCGACGAACGCTTGCTTGCCGCGAATCGCACCGGCCTACTCGCCATTTTCCAACAAATGGCAATAACTTTGGTAACGCCTTGTATCCAGATGGCCGTCGGCGACCGCGTCCTTGACCGCACATTGTTCTTCATGGGTATGTGTGCAGTCCGGAAAACGGCAATCGTTGATGTGGACTCGCAGGTCGCGGAAAAACCCCGCCACCTCGGCCGGTATCACGTCCCACAACTGAAACTGCCGGATCCCCGGCGTGTCCACAATGTAACCGCCCAGATCAAGCGGGATCAGGGTCGCCGTTGTCGTCGTGTGTCGACCTTTTTCGTTCTCTTCACTGACACTGCGCACTCGAAGTTCCAGGCCCGGTTGAATCGCATTGAGCAGTGACGATTTTCCGACACCGCTCTGTCCCGATACCACGCTCTTTTGCCCCATAGTCATCCGTCGCAACGTTGCAATGCCGTGCCCGGATTCCGCAGAGACCAAGAGCACCTGATAACCCATCTGCCCGTAAACGCCCACCAGCGGCTGCAGGCGAGCCGGATCGACGAGGTCGATCTTGTTGATGCAAATCAATGGCCGGATGTTCGACTTCTCCGCCGTGATCAACATCCGATCAATCAAGTTCGGCTTGATCTCCGGTTCCGCCGCGCTGGCGATGATCAATAGCTGATCAACATTCGCTACCAGTACGTGCTGCTTGCCACGACTCGTACGCGAAATCACGCCCGTCCGAGGCTCAATCCGCTCAATGATTCCCTCCTCGTGTCCCCAGGGCCGGAACAGAACGCGATCTCCTGTGGCGACAACGTGTCGTTGATCGGTGCTAAGTGTCTTCAGCAATCGCCGAGTTGCACACTGATAATCGATCCCTCGATCCGATCTCACAACACTCAATAGACCGTGGACACTCAATACCGTCCCCGGTTCGCACAGCGTCTCGTCCACATCCGGCAAGACCCGCAAACCGGTCTCGTCCTCGACCGTCTCCGCACCCACGACCGTGCGTTTCCGCGTCAGTTCGCCCTTACCGCTGACACGTTCTCGCGTCGCCGCCTTGTCGAGATCCAGTTGGTCCGCCTGAAAATCACGCGTCAAGTCACGGGGGCGGGTGCGCGAACCGCGGTTCTTGCGAAAGTCCGTGCGAATCTTTTTTTTCTTCTTGGACATAGGCCGCGCGAACGACGTTGGCAGATAACGGCAGCGACTGGCGATTCCGATTCAGTTTTCCTTCCCGGTACTTACGACGTCGTGGGAC